>NZ_MWIG01000244.1:0-5598 GCF_002156145.1 Streptomyces sp. NRRL B-24572
GTGATCTCCTTGCGGCCGAACTCCGCGAGGCTGATGTCGGCGACCTTGTAGTCGGTAAAGCCGGTGGTGTCAGACATGCGCTGCAACTCTCCTTGCACTCAGGATGGTTCGGTGGATTTCCAGGGCCGCCGTCGACTTGTTGAGCGTGATGTAGTGCAGGCCCGGCGCACCCTCGTCGAGCAGCCGCAGGCCCATCCGCGTCGCGTGCTCGACCCCGATGCGGTACGAGGCCGCCGGGTCGTCCTTCGCCGCCTCCAGGCGGTGCGCCAGGTCCTCGGGGAAGGCCGCGTCGCTCAGCTCGGCGAAGCGCCGGATCTGGCGTACGTCGGTGGCCGGCATGATCTCCGGGATGATCGGGGTGTCGCAGCCGGCGGCGGCGACCCGGTCCCGCAGCCGCAGGTAGTCCTCGGGGTCGAAGAACATCTGCGTGATCGCGTAGTCCGCACCCGCCCGGCACTTCGCGAGGAAGTGCGCCAGATCGCTCCTGGCGTCGACGGACCTCGGGTGGCCCTCCGGGAAGGCCGCCACCCCGATCCTGAACTCGCCCAGCGAGCGGACCAGTTCGACGAGTTCGTACGCGTAGCGGAATCCGTCCGGGTGCGGGGTCCACTCCCCCCGCGGATCGCCCGGCGGATCGCCGCGCAGCACGAGCACGTCCCGTACGCCGGCGTCCGCGTACGCGCCGATGATGGCCCGCAGCTCGGCGACCGAGTGCCCGACGGCCGTCAGATGGGCGACGGGCCGCATCGTCGTCTCCGTCACGATCCGCTTCGTGACCTCGATGGTCCGGTCGCGGGACGAGCCGCCCGCCCCGTACGTCACCGACACGAAGTCCGGCTTCAGCGCCTCCACGCGCCGGATCGCGTCCCACAGGGTCTGCTCGCCCTTGTCCGTCTTCGGCGGGAAGAACTCGAAGGAGAAGGTGGGGGTCACAGCCGTCGGCCTCCCGCGTTGAAGTAGCTCGCCTCCGGGTGGTGGACCACGATCGCGTCCGTGGACTGCTCGGGGTGCAGCTGGTACTCCTCCGACAGCTCGACCCCGATCCGCTCCGGGCGGAGCAGCTCGGCGATCTTCGCCCGGTCCTCCAGGTCCGGGCAGGCCGGGTAGCCGAGGGAATAGCGGCAGCCCTGGTACTCGGTGCGCAGCATGCCTTCCAGGCCGACGGGGTCGGCAGCGCCGATGCCCCACTCCTCCCGCACCCGGGCGTGCCAGTACTCGGCGAGCGCCTCCGCCAACTGAACGGACAGGCCGTGCAGTTCGAGGTAGTCGCGGTAGGCGTCGGCGGCGAAGAGCCGGGCCGTCTCCTCCCCGATCCGCGATCCGACGGTGACGACCTGGAGGGCGACCACGTCCACCTCGCCGGAGTCCTCGGCGCGGTGGAAGTCGGCCAGGCAGAGGCGGCGGCCCCGCTGCTGGCGGGGGAAGGAGAAGCGGGTCCGCTCGCCTCCGTCCTCGTCCAGGACGATCAGGTCGTCGCCCTTGGACACACAGGGGAACCAGCCGTGGACGACGGCCGCTTCGACCAGGCCCTCCCGCTCGATCCGGTCGAGCAGCGCCCGCAGGCGCGGTCGGCCCTCCGCCTCGATGGTCCCGTTGTCCTTCAGGCCCCACTGGCCCTTGAAGAGGGCGGTCTCGTCCAGCCAGGGGGCGTACGCGTCGAGGGGGATGCCCTTGACGACCTTCGTCCCGAGGAAGGGGGGCTCGGGTACGGGGTTGTCGGCGGCCACGTCGGAGCGGCCGGCCGGCTCGGGCTCCCGTACTTCGAGAACCGGGGTCTCCCGCTTGGGCACCCTGCGCTGCTTCAGCTCCGGCAGTACGGCTCCGGGGACGCCCCGCTTCACTCCCATCAGCGCGTCCATCAGCCGCAGGCCCTCGAAGGCGTCGCGGGCGTAGCGGACCTCGCCCTGGTACAGCTCGTGCAGGTCCTGCTCGACGTACGCCCTGGTCAGGGCCGCCCCACCCAGGATCACCGGATACTTCGCGGCCAGCCCCCGGCCGTTGAGCTCCTCCAGGTTCTCCTTCATGATCACGGTGGACTTCACCAGGAGGCCCGACATGCCGATGACGTCGGCGTTGTGTTCCTCGGCCGCCTCCAGGATCGCGGAGACCGGCTGCTTGATGCCGATGTTGACGACGTTGTAGCCGTTGTTGGACAGGATGATGTCCACGAGGTTCTTGCCGATGTCGTGGACGTCGCCGCGCACGGTCGCGAGCACGATGGTGCCCTTGCCCTCCGCGTCGGACTTCTCCATGTGCGGCTCCAGATAGGCCACCGCGGTCTTCATCACCTCCGCCGACTGGAGCACGAACGGCAGCTGCATCTGGCCGGAGCCGAACAGCTCGCCGACCGTCTTCATGCCGTCCAGGAGCACGTCGTTGACGATGTCCAGGGCGGGCCGCTCCGACAGCGCCGCGTCGAGGTCGGCCTCCAGGCCGTTCTTCTCGCCGTCGACGATCCGCCGCTTGAGACGCTCCTCCAGCGGCAGCGCGAGCAGCTCCTCCGCCTTGCCGGCCTTCAGGGACTTGGCCGTCGCCCCCTCGAACAGGGCCATCAGCTTCTGCAGCGGGTCGTAGCCCTCCGCGCGCCGGTCGTAGATCAGGTCGAGGGCGGTGGTGACCTGCTCCTCGTCGAAACGGGCGATCGGCAGGATCTTCGAGGCGTGCACGATCGCCGAGTCCAGGCCCGCCTTGACGCACTCGTCGAGGAACACCGAGTTCAGGACGATCCTGGCCGCCGGGTTCAGGCCGAAGGAGATGTTCGACAGACCCAGGGTCGTCTGCACGTCC
Source organism: Streptomyces sp. NRRL B-24572 (assembly GCF_002156145.1). Classification (NCBI taxonomy): domain Bacteria; kingdom Bacillati; phylum Actinomycetota; class Actinomycetes; order Kitasatosporales; family Streptomycetaceae; genus Streptomyces; species Streptomyces sp. NRRL B-24572. The sequence goes on from NZ_MWIG01000244.1 coordinate 2,788, forward strand.
GGGTGGCGGCGCTTCAGTTCGCGGATCGCCTCGATCGTCGCGATGCCGTCGCCCCGCGACTCCTCCTGGCCCGTGCAGATGGTGAAGGTCAGGGTGTCGATCAGGATGTCGGACTCCCTGATCCCCCACGTCCCCGTGAGGTCGGCGATGAGCCGCTCGGCGATCGCGACCTTGTGCTCGGCCGTCCTCGCCTGGCCCTCCTCGTCGATCGTCAGCGCCATCAGCGCCGCGCCGTGCTCCTTCGCGAGGGCCGTGACCTGCGCGAACCGTGACTCGGGGCCGTCGCCGTCCTCGTAGTTCACCGAGTTGACCACCGCGCGGCCGCCGAGCTTCTCCAGGCCGGCCCTCAGCACCCCCACCTCGGTGGAGTCGAGCACGATCGGCAGCGTCGACGCGGTCGCGAACCGGCCCGCCAGCTCCGCCATGTCGGCGACGCCGTCGCGGCCCACGTAGTCCACGCACAGGTCGAGCATGTGCGCGCCCTCGCGGATCTGGTCGCGGGCCATCTCCACGCAGTCGTCCCACCGGCCTTCGAGCATGGCCTCGCGGAACTTCTTCGAACCGTTGGCGTTGGTCCGCTCGCCGATCGCCAGGTACGAGGTGTCCTGCCGGAACGGCACATGGCTGTACAGGGACGAAGCGCCGGGCTCCGCGACCGGCTGCCGGTCGAGTACGGCCGCGCCCCGCACCCGTTCCACGATCTCCCGCAGGTGCTCCGGAGTCGTACCGCAGCAGCCGCCCACCAGCGCCGGCCCGTACTCCCGCACGAACTGCTCCTGGGCGTCGGCCAGTTCGGCCGGCGACAGCGGGTAATGGGCGCCGTCCGAGGTCAGCACCGGCAGGCCCGCGTTCGGCATGACCGAGATCGGGATGCGGGCGTGCCGCGACAGGTGGCGGAGGTGCTCGGCCATCTCCACCGGGCCCGTGGCGCAGTTCAGGCCGATCATGTCGATGCCGAGCGGCTCCAGGGCCGTCAGGGCCGCCCCGATCTCCGAGCCGAGCAGCATCGTGCCGGTCGTCTCCACCGTGACCTGCACGATGACCGGCAGGTCCACGCCGACCCAGTCCAGGGCCCGGCGGGCGCCGATGACGGCCGCCTTCGTCTGGAGCAGGTCCTGCGAGGTCTCGATGAGCAGGGCGTCGGCGCCGCCGCGGATCAGGCCCTCGGCGTTCTGCTGGAAGGCCTCGCGGAGGGGCTCGTACGTGACGTGGCCCAGGGTCGGCAGTTTCGTACCGGGTCCCATGGAGCCGAGGACCCAGCGGGGGCGGCCGTCGACGGCCGTGTGGGCGTCGGCGACCCCCCGGGCGATCCGGGCGCCGGCCTCGGACAGCTCGTACACCCGGTTCTCGATGCCGTACTCGGCGAGCGCGGCCAGGTTCGCCCCGAAGGTGTTGGTCTCGACGCAGTCCACGCCGACCGAGAAGTAGGCGTCGTGGACGGAGGCGACGATGTCGGGGCGGGTGAGGTTGAGGATCTCGTTGCAGCCTTCGAGGCCGGTGAAGTCGTCCATCGTCGGGTCGGCGGCCTGGAGCATGGTGCCCATCGCCCCGTCGGCGACGACGACCCGCGTCGCGAACTCCTCGCGGAGGGAGCGCCTCATGTCAGCCCCCTCAGATGGGTGACCAGGGTGGCCGTGCAGCCCACCCCGTACGTCGTCCTGATCCGGTCGAGGAGGGAGTCGCGGTGCAGCCGGTACTCCTGCGTCCCCACGTAGTCGAGGACGGTCGCCGCGACCGCGCAGCCCAGCTGCGCCGCGCACCGCTCCGGCACGCCCCACAGCCAGCCGGCGAGGAAGCCGGACCGGAAGGCGTCGCCGACGCCGGTCGGGTCGACGACGGCGGGGACCTCGACGGCCGGCACGGCCAGGGGGTCCCGGCCCTCGCCGCGGATGCGGACGCCGGCCTCGCCGTGGGTGGTGACCCAGGTGTCGACGCGGCGCAGGACCTCCGCCTCGGTCCAGCCGGACTTCTCCAGGAGGAGGGCCGTCTCGTACTCGTTGGTGAACAGGAACCGGGCCCCGTCCACCAGCTCCCGCACCTGCTCCCCGTCGAGCCGCGCCAGCTGCTGCGACGGATCGGCGGCGAAGGGGATCCCCAGGTCACGGCAGGTGCGGGTGTGCCGGAGCATGGCCTCGGGGTCGTCCGGGGAGACCAGGACAAGGTCCAGGCGGCCGGTGCGGGCGACGACCTCGCAGAGGTCGATCTCGCGCGCCTCGGCCATCGCCCCGGCGTAGAAGGTGGCGATCTGGTTCTGGGCCCGGTCGGTGGTACAGACGAAGCGGGCGGTGTGGAGCGACTCGCTGACGCGCACCGAGTCGGTGTCCACACCGTGGTCCTTCAGCCAGACCCGGTACGGCTCGAAGTCGGCGCCGACCGCACCCACGAGGGCCGGCCGCAGGCCGAGGACGCCGAGTCCGAAGGCGATGTTCGCTGCCACTCCGCCGCGCCTGACCTCCAGGTTGTCGGCGAGGAACGACAGGGAGACCCGGTCGAGCCGGTCGGCGAGCAGCTGCTCGCTGAACCAGCCGGGGAAGGTCATCAGATGGTCGGTCGCGATGGATCCCGTGACAGCGATGCGCATCTCCCTCAGACCCCCGCCGCCGTCTTCAGGGCCTCCACCCGGTCGGTGCGCTCCCAGGTGAACTCGGGGAGTTCGCGCCCGAAGTGGCCGTACGCCGCCGTCGCCGCGTAGATGGGCCGCTTGAGGTCCAGGTCGCGGATGATCGCCGCCGGGCGCAGGTCGAAGACCTGGCTCACGGCCTCCTGGATCCTCTCGTCCGGGAGCGTGCCCGTGCCGAAGGTCTCGACGAA
>NZ_MWIG01000244.1:5661-17642 GCF_002156145.1 Streptomyces sp. NRRL B-24572
TTGACCAGGAGCCGGTAGCCGTCGGACTCCAGGCTGACGCCCTCCTCGACCAGCTGCTTGAGGACGTGCTCGACGACGTACTCGCGGACGTCCGGGGTGAGCAGGCCCTCGACGGAGATGTCGGCGGCGTGCTGCGAGGAGACGACGACCGTGTCGAGGCGGACCGGGCGGTCCCCGTCGTACTCGATGGTGACCTGCGTCTTGCCGTCCGGGCGCAGGTACGGCACGGTGCCGTCCTTGCGGACCTCGGTCAGGCGGCGGGAGAGCCGGTGGGCGAGCGCGATCGGCAGGGGCATCAGTTCGGCCGTGTCGTCGCAGGCGTAGCCGAACATCAGGCCCTGGTCGCCGGCGCCCTGGGCCGCCAGCTCGTCGTCCACGCCCTCGACGCGCGCCTCGTGGGCGGTGTCGACGCCCTGCGCGATGTCCGGGGACTGGGCGCCGATGGACACCGACACGCCGCAGGAGGCGCCGTCGAAGCCCTTCGCGGAGGAGTCGTAGCCGATGTCGAGGACGGCGTCGCGCACCAGCTGGGCTATCGGCGCGTACGCGGCGGTGGTGACCTCGCCGGCGATGTGGACCTGACCGGTGGTGATCAGCGTCTCCACGGCGACCCGGGAGGAGGGGTCCTCGGCGAGGAGCGCGTCGAGGATGGTGTCGCTGATCCGGTCGGCGATCTTGTCGGGGTGGCCCTCGGTCACGGACTCCGAGGTGAACAGACGGCGGCTCATGCCTGGCCCACCTCCACCTTGGCCGTGAAGAAGTGCTGCTCGATGGCGCCGAGGGTGCGGATGGAGTCGACCTCCAGGGTCTCCATCTGGATGGCGGTGCCGCTCTCCTGCTCCAGGAGGAAGACGAACTCGACGAAGGACAGCGAGTCGATGAGCCGGTTCTCGATCAGGTCGAGGTCGGCGGCGATGTCGTCGCGCTCGGGGTGACGCTCGAGGATCCAGTTCTTCACCGTCTGCAGGCCGTCGGCCATGATTGTTCTCCTTGTCAGCTGTTCGATGAGGAAGAGGTGGGGGCGATGATCGGGGCGGCGACCGCGACCGCGTAGTCCACGTCGTGGCTGATGGACACGGTGATCTCGGTGATCCCGGACTCGGCGGCCATCTCGGCCGCGGGCCCGTGCAGCTCCACGAGCGGCCAGCCGCCCTCGGAGCGCCGCACGACGATGTCCGGCCAGGGCAGGAACCTGCCGCGGACCCGTAAGGTCTTGAACGCCGCTTCCTTCGCCGCGATCCGCCCGCACAGGCTCAGGACGTCGAGCCCGGAGGAGGTACGGCAGTCGGCGAGCTCGCCGGGGGTGAGCATCCGCTCGAAGAACCGCTCCCCGTACTGGGCGAGGAGCCTGCGGACACGGTTGACGGACACGATGTCCATGCCGAGGTTCGCCCACCCCAGGCCGCCCGCCGGCGGGGCGGCGGGACGGGCCGGCACGTCAGATCACCGGCCCGGCCGCGCCACTCGCACCGGCTTCGAGGACGGCCCGCTCGGCGGACGCCCAGCTGCCGTGGCGGCGGGTCAGCGCCGACAGCCAGCGCTCGAGGCCGAAGGCGACACAGCTGGTGAAGGCCGGTCCGCCGGTCGACTCCAGGGTGATGTCGCAGCGCTCGCCGAAGAAGTTCCGGTGCGTGTTGACCGAGGCGATCGCCAGGTCCTCGTAAAGGAACTCGTACTTCACCGGGGTGAGCCGCTGGAGGACGGCCTTGGAGCTGCCCTTGTCGAAGAAGGGGTCGCAGGCGGCCTCCCTGCGCAGCGGCAGGTCGAGGGCCTTCGCGAAGGACTGGATGCGGGTGGTGAACTCGGCGAGGTGGTTCTCGGCGTGCTCGCGGGCGCCGATGGCGACGACCTCCCGCATGCGGAAGCCGAGCTGGCGCCGCATGCCCTCGTAGTGCGTCTCCTTGCGGAAGCACCAGGAGCAGATCGTGACGAGGGCGTCGTCGGCGACCTGGGTGCCCTGGTGGGTGAGGTAGACGGCGTAGCAGGAGGCCGAGGGCAGGCCGAGCGCGGCGGGTTCGAGCGCGTCGCTCGGGAAGCGGCCGGCGGTGGTGTCGAAGGGCGTGGTCGCGCGGCGCTCCAGGTCGAGCGGGGCGGCGACGACGGCCTGGTGGGGGAAGTTGTCGTAGTAGTCGAGCTTGGCCAGGTCGGCGGCCGGGAGGAGCGGGGGCATGGTCATGGGACGGGCGCCCGCGGCCACTCCCCAGCCCTCGAAGGTGTCGTCGAGGAGCCGCAGCAGGCGGGTCCCCTCCGGGCCGAGCGCGGGCAGTCCCGTGGTCGCCCCGACGTTCTGCTCGGGGGTGGTCATGGTCATGGTCGGTGCACCTCTCGGGTGAGGGTGTCTCTCGGGTGAGGGCGTCTCTCGGAGGAGGGTGTCTCCCGGAGGACGGGCGGGGTGTCGCTCAGAGGACGGGAAGGGTGTCGTCCGAGAAGATCCCGGTCTTCAGGAAGAAGGCGAGCGGCTTGCGGACCGCCTTGCGCTCGTGGGCGCGCCGGGACTCGTCGGCGATCAGCGCGTTGCGCAGGCCGAGCGGGTCGGCGATGCCGGCGTCCTTGTACACGTGCGGGTTGTAGAGGGAGTTGATGCTGTAGACGACGTACCGCTTGAGGTACGCCTCGACCTCGCGGACCCGCTCGGCGCTCACGGCCTGGCACATCCGCTGGTGGAGGAGGGAGACCAGCTCGCGTCCGAAGGCGATGTGGCGGGACTCGTCCTGGTGGTGGATGCGGTTGACCTCGCGGATGGTGTGGCAGAGGGAGTCGTCCTTCGCCATCCGGGAGTTGTAGTGGTCGACGAGCTCCTCGAAGAAGAGGATGCGGGTGAAGACGAGGAAGTTCTCGACCTCGGGCTCCCAGGCGGCGTCGGCGCGCATGGCGGTGGAGCCGTAGATCTTGTGGCCGTAGCGCCGGCAGAACTCGGAGAAGAACCACATGTGTTCGTTCTCCTCGCCGATGAAGTGGTGGAAGAAGTCCGAGGGGACTTCGAAGCCCGGCATGTGGATGCGGCCGACGACCTCGATGAGGAGTTCGCGGATGCCGTGCACGTTGAGGCTGTAGAAGTTGACCGACTCCCACTTCGACAGGCGCTGAAGCGTTTCCTCACCGAGGGTGTCGTAGTGCTCGGTGCCGTAGACGGTGAGCAGCTCCGGCGTCATCCAGAAGCGGTTCTCCTCCAGCGTCTCGGGCCACTGGAAGGTCTGGTACGGGTTGTAGTAGTCCTCGACCGAGCGCTCGCTGAGGCGGCTCAGGACCTCCATGAAGCGGTCGGTGACGGGCAGGGGGGCGGTCACGCCCATGGTCTCGCTCCTCGCGACGTGGGGTTACGGGCGGACTTCGTAGACCGCGTTGACCGGGGTCTCGGTGGCGCGCCGCCAGCGGGTGAAGCCGGCCTCCTCGGCGATGGCGCGGAAGGCCTTCTCGCCGGAGTGGTTGCCGAGGGCGTGCGGGCCGCGCTGCGCGACGGCGACCGGCAGGCACATCACGGCGGACAGGGCCATGAACATGCGGGCGGCGGGGGTCTGGGTGTCGATGTCCTGCGGGGAGACGTTGGACTCGACGAGCATCCAGGTGCCGTCCGCGTCGAGGGACTTGTGGACGTGCTGGGCGGCGGCGACCGGGTCGCCCATGTCGTGCAGGGCGTTGAAGAAGCACACCAGGTCGTAGCCGGAGCCGGGGTAGTCGTCGGCGGAGGCGACCTCGAAGACGACCCGGTCGGAGAGGCCGGCCTCCTCGGCGAGCTCGCGGGCGATCGAGATGGCCTCCTCGGAGTAGTCGAAGCCGTGGACGGTGGCGTTCGGGAAGGCCTTCGCGATGAGGAGGGTGGTGTGGCCGACGCCGCAGCCGACGTCGGCGACCGTGCCGCCGGCGGCCAGCTTGTCGGTGACCTCGTGGAGGGCGGGCAGCCAGTCGGGGACGAGCTTGTGCTCGTACGTGGGCTGGAAGAAGGAGCCCATGCCGGTGTCGAGGGCCGCGTCGTGCTCGGCCCAGCCGACGCCGTCGCCGGTGCGGTACGCGTCGACGAGCAGGTCCTCGGTGGCGTACAGCGCCTTGAGGGCGGTGAAGAACCCGGCGGCGTACGTCACGGCCTTCGGGTCGGCGAGGACCTCGACGTGGTCGGCGGGCAGGGTGTACGTGAGGGAGCTGGGGTGCCGCTCGACGTACCCGGCGGAGAGCTGGGCGTGCAGCCACTCCTCGATGTAGCGCGTGTGGGTGCCGGTCTTCTCCGCCAGCTGCTCGGCGGTCAGCGGACCGTCGGCCGCCAGGGCCTTGTAGAGCCCGAGGCGCTCGCCGAGGGCGACGGTCAGGCCGCGGACGGCCGCGCCCGCGTCGGTGATGACCTTCTGGTGGAAGTCGTGGGCGCTCATGCGGCCTTCTCCTCCTCGTACTCCGGCGTGTCACACGTGAACAGGAAGGAGCGGGGCATGCGCGGTACGGAGCGGGCCGGGACCGGGTAGGGCCAGCGGTCGAAGGCGGCGCCGTCCTCACCGGGCTGCTTGACCTCCCGTACGGCCCAGCCGCAGTCGGCGAGCAGTGCCTCGGGCTCCTCGGTGCCGAAGAGCCACGGATTGCCGTCCTCCTCCAGGGCCTTCATGAAGCTCCGGGCGAGCGGGTTCTCCAGGGCGGACTTCGAGATGACGTCGCCGAGCAGCACGGAGCCGGGCGCGGCGTGCGAGGCGAGCAGCGAGATGAGGGTCCGTACGGCCTGCTCGGGCAGGAAGAACAGCAGGCCCTCGACCACCCACAGGACGGGCTCCTCGCTCTTCCAGCCCGCCTCCTTCAGGGGGCCGGTCCAGTCCTGGGTGAGGTCGACGGGGACGGTGACGCGGGTCCGGCCGGCGGGCTGCGGTTCGTCCTTGAGCATCTCGGCCTTGGCCTCCAGGAGGGCCGGGCGGTCGAGCTCGTAGACGGTGACGCCGTCGGGCCAGGGAAGCCGGAAGAAGCGGGTGTCCATGCCGGCGGCGAGGAAGACGACCTGGCGGATGCCGCGCTCCTCCACCGCCTTGACTATGGCCCGGTCGAGGTAGGTGGTGCGGATGGCGAGGAACGGCACGATGCCGCCGCCGTCGTAGCGCGCGAGCAGTTCGAAGCCGATCTCGTCGGCGACGGTGCGCGCGTAGGGATCGGCGAACAGCCGGTCCTCGCGCTCGGTCTCCAGGGCGCGCGCGGCGGCGGTCCACTGGGCGGTGCGGGATACGGCCTCCACAGGAGGTCCCCCTTCGGTTGGGTTACGGAGATTCGGACGGCCGTGTTCAGGGGCCCGACGCACGGGGGTTCGTCAGGCGCTCATGGCCGGGGCACAGGTCTTGGCCGGTCGCACACAGGCGACGGGGTCCTCGGCCGCGGGCATCGACGACAGATGGCCGGCCTCGGAGTCGGCGGGGCGCCGGCGGAAGATGCTGTGCAGGATCATGCTGAACACGGCCGTCCCGTCGGCGGCCACGAGCGTGCACCGCGGCTTGACGGTGCCGGTGGCGGGATTGAACGGCGACGGGGTGGAGCCGAGGATCTCGACGCGCGCGGTGAGGACGTCGCCCGGGCGGACGGGCCGCAGGTAGCGGACCTCGTCGATGCCGGGCGAGCCCGTACAGGCGCTGTAGGCGAGCAGTCCGTCGACGTAGCGGCGCATGAACATCGCCTGGGTGTGGAACCCGCTCGCGATCAGACCGCCGAACGGGGAGTCCTTCGCGAGCTCGGGGTCCGTGTGGAAGGGCTGCGGGTCGAAGCGCCTGCCGAACTCCAGCACCTCCTCCGCCGTGACGGTGACGGTGCCCAGCTCGTGGACGTCGCCGGGCCGGAAGTCCTCGAAGTAGCGCATCGCGCGCCCCCCTTGACCTAGGAGTCAACGTTTCCTGGCATCACCCAATCTACGAATCGACCATTTATTTTGTCAACCCAAAAGAGGGGCTCTGGGGGCCCCTCATCCCAGTGCTTGCTGTAGGTCCTCCCACAGGTCCTCGACGTCCTCGATCCCCACCGACATCCGCACGAGCCCGGCCCCGATCCCCGCGGCCGCCAACTCGCCCTCGCTCAGCTCGCGATGGGAGGTGGACGCCGGATGCGCGACGAGCGTCTCCACGCCGCCGAGCGACAGCGCGAGCTTCGCGATCCGTACGCGTTCGATGAAGGCGCGGCCCGCCTCCCGGCCCCCGGCGAGCTCGAAGGAGAGCAGCCCGCCGCCGCCGGCGAGGACCTTCCGGGCGGTGCCGTACGAGGGATGGCCGGCGCGCCACGGGTAGTGGACGGCCGTGACGCCGGCGCGGGTCGCGAGCAGCTCGGCGAGGGCGGCGGCGTTGGCGCAGTGCTCGCGCATCCGCAGCGGCAGGGTGGGGATCCCGCGCAGGGTGAGCCAGGCCGCGAACGGGTCTGCGCAGGCGCCGAGTTCGACCGTGCGGGGCCAGACCCGGCGGAGCAGGGCGCCGTCCGCGAAGACGGCGGCGCCGCCGAGGACGTCGGAGTGCCCGGAGAGGTACTTGGTGGTGGAGTGCACGACGACGTCGGCGCCGAGCTCCAGGGGGCGGCACAGGACGGGCGAGGCGAGCGAGTTGTCGACGACGCCGGTCACCCCGAGGGCGCGGGCGGCGGCGAGGAGGCCGGGGAGGTCGGGGACCTGGCCGGTGGGGTTGGCGATCGTCTCCAGGACGAGGAGCCGGGTGGCGGGGTGGACGGCGGCGGCCTCGAACTCGGCCGGGTCGTCGCCGGATATCCGCACGACCTCGATGCCGTACCGCTCGGCCAGATCCGCCAGGACCGCGTGCGTCCCCCCGTACAGGCAGCGCTGGGCGACCACGCGGTCGCCGGGCTTGAGCAGGGCGAGGAGCACGCCGCTGACGGCACCCATGCCGGAGGCGAAGGCGATGGCCCCCTCGCCTCCCTCCAGGCCCGCGAGGGTCTGCTCCAGGGCCCGTACGGTCGGGTTGCCGCGGCGGCTGTAGACGTACCGCCCGTCGGGGTCGGCCATCGCGTCGGCGAGCTCGGCGGCGGAGTCGAAGGCGAAGGCGGAGGACTGCACGATGGGCACGGAGAGCGGCCAACTGCCTTCGGCGAAAGGCTCGTTGGAGACGTGCACGGCACGGGTGTTCAGCTCCACGGGGATTCCTTCCTGAGTACGGGAAAGGGGCCGCCCGACGTCCGGGGGGAACGGACGTCGGGCGGCCCCTGCGGGTCACGGTTCAGGCTGCGACCTTCTCGCCCTGCGGCGCGGGGGCGGCGGCCTCGGCCGCGACCGCCTTGTCGCCCTTCATGACGAGGAGGGTGACGACACCGCCGACGGCGGCGATGATCGCGGCGCCGATGAAGGCGGACGAGAAGCCGTCCGTCAGCTTCGGCAGGTTGCCGAGCTCGTTGGCGCCCTGGGACATGGCGACGGCGGTGAGCGCGGCGAGGCCGAGCGCGGAGCCGACGTTGTAGGTGGTGTTGACGATGCCGGAGGCGAGGCCCGCCTGCTCCTGCGGGGCGTTGGCCATCGCGCTCATCATCGTCGGGATGTAGGCGAGGGACATGCCGAGCGCGGCGACCAGCGAGGCCGGCAGGACGTCGACCAGGAAGGTGCCGGTGGGCTCGACGGCGGAGAGCCAGACCAGACCGGCCGCGAGGACCAGCAGACCGCCGGCGATGAGCGGCTTGGCGCCGACCTTCATCATGAGCCGGGCCGTGATGGCCGTCATGAAGATCATGAGGAGCACGGTCATCGGGAGGAGCGCGGCACCGGACTCGAAGGCGCCGTAGCCGAGGACCTGCTGGAGGTACAGGTTGAGGAAGTACCACATCGGGATCCACGCGGCGCCGAGCAGCGTCATCGCCAGGTTGGCGGAGCCGAGGCGCGGGACCCGCCAGACGCTGAGCGGCATGAGGGGCTCGCGGATGCTCTTCTGGATCACGAAGAAGAGGATCAGGAGGACGACGGCGCCGGCCAGCTCCAGGATCGTGGCGGTGGCGCCCCAGCCGACCTCGGGGGCACGGACGACGGCGAAGACGGCGAGCGCGAGACCGGCGGTGACGGCGACGGCGCCGAGGATGTCGACGGAGCCGCGGCGGGACTCGACGTCCGGGAGGAGCTTGGTCGCGGCGAGGGTCGCGAGGCCGATCGGGATGTAGATGATGAAGACCCACTGCCAGCTCACCCACTCGGTGAAGACGCCACCGAGGAAGACGCCCGCGGTGCCGCCGGCGGGAGCGGCGGCGCCGTAGAGCGCCATCGCCTTGCCGAGCTCCTTCGGGTCGTGCATGAAGAGCATCATCAGCAGGGTCATCGCGGAGGGCGCGATCAGCGCGCCGCCGACGCCCTGGACGGCGCGGCCGACGATCTCGACCCAGGCGGTCTGCGCGGCGGCGGCCACGACCGAACCGGCGATCATGACGGCCCAGCCGGAGACGAAGATCTTGCGGGCTCCGACGAGGTCGGAGAGGCGTCCGCCGAGGAGCAGCAGACCGCCGAAGACGATCACGTAGGCGTTGAAGATCCACTGGAGCTCGCTCTGCGAGAAGCCCAGGTCCTTCTGCATCTCGGGGAGCGCGACCCCGATGATCGAGGTGTCCATGATGACCATGAACTGAGCGGCCGCGAGCACGACAAGTGCCCACCAGCGCCGGGGATTGACGGTTGACATTGCCCTGACCCTTCACTCGCTGCTGCATACCCCTAGGGGGTACCTGTGCGGAGCACCGTAGCATACCCATGGGGGGTATGTAAGAGTGAGATGAGGGCGCGATCGGGGGAGCAGGGGAAGGACCCCCTCCACGCGCGGGAAGCGCCGCTTCCGCGTGCGGGAAGCGCCGCCTCCGTGCTTGCGGAGGCGCGCGGGAAGCACCCGCCCCGCACCCCCGGCCGGGCAGAATGCCCCCATGACCGCCGACCAGGACCCCGCCCTGCTCCAGCGCTGGAACACCACCCTGCTCGCCGCCCGCTCCGGCCGCGAGGGCCCCGACCCCGCCCCGTACGGCCGGAACCTGCTGTCCCGCTGGGCCGAACCGCAGCGCCGCTACCACACGGTCGACCACCTCCGGGCGGTCCTGGACCGCATCGACGAGCTCGCCGACCAGGGCGGGGAGGGCGGCGAGCTGGAGCTCGTACGGCTCGCCGCCTGGTTCCACGACGCCGTCTACCGCCCGGACCGCTCGGAGAACGAGGAACGCTCGGCCGCCCTGGCCGAGAAGGCCCTCACCGAGGCGGGCCTCACCCCGCACGAGGTGACCGAGGTGGCCCGCCTGGTCCGCCTCACCACCAGCCACGACCCGGCCGCAGGCGACCTCAACGGCGAGACCCTCTGCGACGCGGACCTCGCGATCCTGGCCACCGACCCCGATACGTACGGGGGGTATGCGGCGGCCGTCCGCGAGGAGTACGCCTTCGTCCCCGAGCCCGCCTTCCGCGAAGGCCGCGCCACGGTCCTCCGCCACCTCCTCGGCCTCCCCCGCCTCTTCCGTACGCCGTACGGGGCGGCCGTCTGGGAGGAGAAGGCACGGGCGAACATGGAACGGGAGCTGGCCGAGCTGACGACGGAACCGGCGGGCGAGGGCTGAGCCGGCCACGAGACCGCCAGGCGCGGACCGAGCCGGCGAGGGGACCGACGGGCGCGGGCCGAGAGCAACCGGAGGCCCGCCCTTAGAATGGCCGTCGTGACCGACAACACTCAGCATCAGACAGCGCCGACCACCGAACTGCCGACCCAGTACGCGCCGGCCGAGGTAGAGGGGCCGCTGTACGAGCGCTGGGTGGAGCGCGGGTACTTCGAGGCGGACGCGAAGAGCGACAAGCCGGCGTACACCATCGTCATCCCGCCGCCGAACGTCACCGGCTCCCTCCACCTGGGCCACGCCTTCGAGCACACGCTGATCGACGCCCTCACCCGCCGCAAGCGCATGCAGGGCTTCGAGACGCTGTGGCAGCCCGGCATGGACCACGCCGGCATCGCCACCCAGAACGTCGTCGAGCGCGAGCTCGCCAAGGAGGGCAAGTCCCGCCACGACCTGGGCCGCGAGGCCTTCGTCGAGCGCGTCTGGGAGTGGAAGGCCGAGTCCGGCGGGCAGATCGCCGGCCAGATGCGGCGCCTCGGCGAGGGCCTGGCCTGGAGCCGGGACCGCTTCACCATGGACGAGGGCCTGTCCCGGGCCGTCCAGACCGTCTTCAAGAAGATGTTCGACGACGGTCTGATCTACCGCGCCGAGCGCATCATCAACTGGTGCCCGCGCTGTCTGACGGCCATCTCCGACATCGAGGTCGACTACCAGGACGACGACGGCGAGCTCGTCTCCATGAAGTACGGCGAGGGCGAGGACACCATCGTCGTCGCCACCACGCGCGCGGAGACGATGCTCGGCGACACCGCCGTCGCCGTCCACCCCGACGACGAGCGCTACAAGCACCTGATCGGCAAGCAGATCAAGCTGCCGCTGACCGACCGTACGATCCCGGTCGTCGCCGACACCCACGTCGACCCGGAGTTCGGCACCGGCGCCGTCAAGGTGACCCCGGCGCACGACCCGAACGACTTCGCCATCGGCCAGCGCCACGACCTCGCGTCCATCGAGGTCCTCGACGAGCGCGGCGTCATCACCGTCCACGGCCCCTTCCAGGGCCTGGACCGCTTCGAGGCCCGCTCCGCGATCGTCGCCGCCCTGCGCGCCGAGGGCCGGATCGTCGCCGAGAAGCGCCCGTACGTCCACTCCGTCGGCCACTGCTCGCGCTGCAAGACGACGCTGGAGCCCCGCCTCTCGATGCAGTGGTGGGTCAAGGTCGAGACGCTCGCCAAGGCCGCCGGCGACGCCGTCCGCGACGGCCGGGTCGACATCCACCCGGCCGACATGTCCCAGCGGTACTTCGACTGGGTCGACAACCTCAACGACTGGTGCATCTCGCGCCAGCTGTGGTGGGGCCACCGCATCCCCGTCTGGCACGGCCCCGACGGCGAGCTGGTCTGCGTCGGCCCCGACGAGGAGCCGCCGACGGGCGAGGGCTGGACGCAGGACACCGACGTCCTCGACACCTGGTTCTCGTCCGGCCTGTGGCCGTTCTCCACGCTCGGCTGGCCCGAGCAGACCCCCGACCTGGAGAAGTTCTACCCGAACTCCGTCCTGGTCACCGGCTACGACCTGATGTTCTTCTGGGTCGCCCGCATGATGATGTTCGGTCTGTACGCGATGGACGGACAGCCGCCGTTCCGCACGATCGCGTTCCACGGCATGGTCCGCGACGAGTTCGGCAAGAAGATGTCGAAGTCGTTCGGGAACACGGTCAACCCGCTGGACTGGATGGACAAGTACGGCTCCGACGCCCTGCGCTTCACCCTGGCCAAGGGCGCCAACCCGGGCGTCGACGTCCCGATCGGCGAGGACTGGGTCCAGGCGTCCCGGAACTTCGCCAACAAGATCTGGAACGCGACCCGCTTCGCGATGATGAACGGCGCCACGGTCGAGGGCCCGCTGCCGGACGCCTCCGCGATGTCGGCGACCGACCGCTGGATCCTGTCCCGCCTGAACAAGGTCGTCGCCGAGGCGGACGCCTTCTACGACGACTACCAGTTCGCCAAACTCGCCGACGCCCTCTACCACTTCGCGTGGGACGAGGTCTTCGACTGGTACGTCGAGCTGTCGAAGACCACGTTCTTCGAGGGCGGCGAGCAGGCCAAGGTCTCGGCGCGCGTCCTGGGCGAGGTCCTCGACGTCACCCTGCGACTGCTCCACCCGATCGTCCCGTTCGTCACGGACACCCTGTGGACGACGCTGACCGGCGGCGAGTCCCTCGTCATCGCCGACTGGCCGAAGGCTGTGTTCGTTCCTGGTGCCGACGCACCGGGCGGCTTCCGCGACGAGGCCGCCCAGAAGGAGATCGAGCTCGTCCAGCAGGTCGTCACCGAGGTCCGCCGCTTCCGCTCCGACCAGGGCCTCCAGCCCGGCCAGAAGGTCCCGGCCCGCCTGGAGCTGACCGGCACCGCGCTCGCCCCGCACGAGGCGGCCATCCGCCAGCTGCTGCGCCTCCAGCCGGAGGG
>NZ_MWIG01000244.1:17657-21780 GCF_002156145.1 Streptomyces sp. NRRL B-24572
CCGCATCCAGACCCAGCTGGACAAGCTGCCGCAGGCCTAGCCCGTACGGCGAAGGGGCCCGGAACCGTCGCGCACGGTTCCGGGCCCCTTCGGCTTCACCGGGCGCGGGCCGTCTCGCATCCCGAGAAGTCCGACGGTCACGGAATGACAGGCACAAAACACAGGTTGATGCATGTCATGCCGTCTTCCTCAGCCGAGCGCACGACCAACGCCCTTGCAGCCCCTGAGGCCGTACCCCCCGCCCGTATGCCCCTGGCCGTGTACATCCTCGGCCTCTCCGTCTTCTCCCTCGGCACAAGCGAGTTCATGCTCTCCGGGCTCCTGCCGCCCATCGCGGAGGACATGAACGTCTCCATCCCCCGCGCCGGACTGCTCATCTCCGCCTTCGCGATCGGCATGGTCGTCGGCGCGCCGCTGCTCGCGGTGGCGACGCTCCGCCTCCCCCGCAAGACGACCCTCGTCACGCTCATCACCGTCTTCGGCCTCGGTCAGATCGCCGGCGCGCTGGCCCCGAACTACGCCGTCCTCTTCGCCTCGCGCGTGGTGAGCGCGCTCGCCTGCGCGGGCTTCTGGGCGGTCGGCGCGGCCGTCGCGATCGCGATGGTCCCCGTCGGCTCGCGCGCCAAGGCGATGGCGGTCATGATCGGCGGCCTGTCCATCGCCAACGTCCTCGGCGTCCCGGCGGGCGCGTTCCTCGGCGAGCACCTCGGCTGGCGGGCGGCGTTCTGGGCGGTCGGCGCGGCCTCCGTGATCGCGCTGATCGGCGTCGTCACCCGCATCCCGCACATCCCGCTCTCCGAGACCAAGCCCCGCCTGAAGCGGGAACTGGCCATCTACCGCGACCGCCAGGTCCTCCTCGCCGTCCTGATCACCGCGCTCGCGGCGGGCGGCGTGTTCTGCGCCTTCTCCTACCTCGCCCCGCTCCTCACCGACGTCTCCGGCCTCGACGAGAGCTGGGTCTCGGCCGTCCTCGGCCTCTTCGGCATCGGCGCCCTGGTCGGTACGACGATCGGCGGCCGCGTGGCGGACGCCCACCTCTTCGGCGTACTGCTCAGCGGCATCGCCGCGTCGACGGTCTTCCTCGTCGCCCTGGCCGTCCTCGCCCCCAGCCCGGTCGCCACGGTCCTCCTGACCTTCCTCCTCGGCGTCTCCGCCTTCTACACGGCCCCGGCCCTCAACGCCCGCATGTTCAACGTCGCGGGCAGAGCCCCCACCCTCGCGGGCGCCACCACCACCGCCGCCTTCAACCTCGGCAACACCGGCGGCCCCTGGCTCGGCGGCACCGTCATCGACGCCGACCTCGGCTACGCCTCCACGGCCTGGGCGGGCGCCGCCATGACGGCCCTGGGCCTGGCCACGGCGGCGGTCGCCCTCAAGCTCCACAAGTCCACGTCCCGCGTGGTCACTTCGGGCACGCCCCAGAAGAAGGAAGAGTCCGCCGAAGCGCCCTGCTGAGGCGCCCCGCCGAGACCCGGCGGAAATCGGGTGCGGGGCCGTCACCGCGCCGCCTAGGGTGACGCGGTGACGACGCGGATGATCATCCTCAATGGCGGGTCCAGCTCGGGGAAGTCCGGGATCGTACGGTGCCTGCAGGCCGTGCTTCCGGAACCGTGGCTGGCGTTCGGGGTCGACTCGTTCGTCGACGCGCTGCCCGCGAAGATGCAGGACTCCGACGGCGGGATCGTCTTCGACGCCGACGGCGGGGTCAGCGTCGGCGCCGAGTTCCGGGCCCTTGAGGCCGCCTGGGCCGGAGGGCTCGTGGCGATGGCCCGGGCCGGCGCCAGGATCGTCGTCGACGACGTGTTCCTCGGCGGGGCCGCCTCCCAGCAGCGCTGGCGCGAGGCCCTCGGCGACCTGCCCGTGCTGTGGGTCGGCGTCCGCTGCGACAGCGCGGTCGCCGAGGGCCGGGAGATCGCCCGGGGCGACCGGACCGTCGGCATGGCGGCGCGGCAGGCGCTGATCGTGCACGAGGGCGTGGAGTACGACATCGAGGTGGACACCACGCGCGCCGAGTCCCTGGAGTGCGCCCGCGCCATCGCCGACGGGCTCGGCTGACGCTCGGGCTCCCGGCCGCGGAGGACCGGTCCGTCCCGGGGGGCGGCCCCCGGCACGGGACGACGCTAGGAGGACCGGTCCTCCGGCCACTCCTCCGGGCGGCCCTTCGGTCGTCGGAGTCCCGCCTTCGTGAGGCGTCGGAGCAGTTCCTTCGAGCCGACCTCGATCGCGCCCGCCGCCACCGCGTCCCCGTAGCGGTCGGAGGGGATGTCGTAGTGGTCCCGCTCGAAGGCGCGCGGCGGGGCGCCGATCGAGGCGGCGAAGGCGTGCAGTTCCTCGAAGGAGACGTCGCTGACCAGGTGCGACCACATGCGGCCGTGGCCCGGCCAGGTCGGCGGGTCGATGTAGAGGGTCACGCGCGGGCTCCCGTCACGTCAGGCCGCCCACCGGGGCCACCACCACGCCCTGCTTGCCGCAGACCCAGTGCGGGTCCGGGCCGAGTTCCGGCTCCACGTCGAGGGCGTGCGGGTCGCCCGAGGCGCAGACCGGGCAGAGCGGCCAGCGTCCGTACCGTTCGAGCAGGGCGTCCTGCACGTCCTGGGCGACGAGCCCGGCGACGTACGACACCCCCTCCGGCCACTGCTCGACCCACCAGCGCCGGTGGGTCACCGCGTCCTCCACCATCGACACGACCTCTGCGGCGGCCACCTCCCGGGCCACCAAGTCGGCCAGCACCAGCGCGCGAGCGGCGTGCAGCGCCTGTTCCACGGGGTCGATGTCGTCCATAGGGTCATTGTCACCCGAGCAGGGGGAAGGGCGAGGATCCCCTCCGGATCCGGGGCCGAAGAAGACCGACGAGGTCTTGTCGCCCCACCTCTCCGAAAGTATCTTTCACGTGTGACCAATGACGTGAAGGAAAGTTTCACCAGCGACGCGCCCCCCGCCCCCGCCGCCCTCGCCGCCAAGGTGCGCACCCTCGCGCCGTCCATGACCCGCTCCATGCAGCGGGTCGCCGAGGCCGTCGCCGGAGACCCGGCCGGCTGCGCCGCCCTCACGGTCACCGGCCTCGCCGAGCTCACCGGCACCAGCGAGGCGACCGTCGTCCGCACCGCCCGGCTCCTCGGCTACCCCGGCTACCGCGACCTGCGCCTCGCCCTCGCCGGCCTCGCCGCCCAGCAGCAGTCCGGCCGCGCCCCGGCCGTCACCGCCGACATCGCCGTCGACGACCCGATCGCCGACGTCGTCGCCAAGCTGGCCTACGACGAGCAGCAGACCCTCGCCGACACCGCCGCCGGCCTCGACACCGTCCAGCTCGGCGCCGCCGTCGCCGCCCTCGCCGCCGCCCGCCGCATCGACATCTACGGCGTCGGCGCCTCCGGCCTCGTGGCCCAGGACCTCGGCCAGAAACTGCTCCGGATCGGCCTGATCGCGCACGCCCACAGCGACCCGCACCTCGCCGTCACCAACGCCGTGCAGCTCCGCTCCGGGGACGTCGCCATCGCCATCACCCACTCCGGCTCCACCGGCGACGTCATAGAACCCCTGCGGGTGGCCTTCGACCACGGCGCGACGACCATCGCGATCACCGGCCGCCCGGACGGCCCCGTCACCCAGTACGCCGACCACATACTCACCACCTCCACCGCCCGCGAGAGCGAACTGCGCCCCGCGGCCATGTCGTCCCGCACCAGCCAACTCCTGGTCGTGGACTGCCTGTTCACCTGCGTCACGCAGCGCACGTACGAGACGGCGGCCCCTGCCCTGGCCGCCTCGTACGAAGCCCTCGCCCACCGCCACTCGCCCCGCACCCGCTGAGCCTCCCCCCGACCACAGGCGCCGACGACGCCGCCGTACCGAAAGAGCCCCCGTGTCCACCTCGTACTCCGAACTCCGCGCCCAGCTGGCCACCCTCACCACCGAGGCCTTCCGCCCCGAGCTCGCCGAGATCGACCGGCTGCCCACCCTGGACATCGCCCGCACCATGAACGGCGAGGACCGGACCGTCCCCGAGGCCGTCGCCCGGCAGCTCCCCGCGATCGCCGCCGCCATCGACGCCACCGCCGAGCGGATGGCCCGCGGCGGGCGCCTCGTCTACATGGGCGCCGGCACCGCGGGCCATCCGCTCGGC
>NZ_MWIG01000245.1:0-15160 GCF_002156145.1 Streptomyces sp. NRRL B-24572
CCCCCGCACCATCGTTTTCCGGCCGTCCTCGCCCTCTACTCGTACGTCTCCTTCCATCTCTCCCGATGCCGCCGGTCCCCTTGTCCCATGCCATTCACCGTGCCGAGCGACAGCAGCGAGGCGCCGTTGTTCCACAGCCCGAGGTGATCGCGATGGACGGCGAGGATGTCGTTCTCCGTGGCGAACTTCTCAGCCGGCCCGCTGAAGTACGTGGTGGCCACGAAGATCGCCACGTCGGCCTTGAAGTGCACCCTCGCGCCGAGCAGGTCCCGGACCTCCCGGCTGGGGATTTTGCTCTTGGGCGTGTACCGCTTGCACTGGATCACCATGCTCCGCCCGTCGGGAAGGACCCCCAGGACGTCAGCCCCGTTGTCGTGCGAGCCACCGACCCTCCGCACGTCGATGCACCCGTCGCGCCGGCACAGGTCCACGACGAAGTCCTCGAACTCCGTCCCCGTCATCGCGTCGACCTCGGCCAGAGTCCGGTGCCCAGCCTTCACAGCCTCGTCATGCCGCCACTGCCGATCACCGCTACGGATGAACCGATCGGTGTGCCACAACCACCACCCACCAGCGGTAACGCCACCGAGAACGAGCGCACCCACGAGATAGGGCCAGATCACGTTCCAGGAGGCCACCAGCACGACGACGCCCACGCTCCCAGCGATGGCACCGATCTTGAATCGCTGCTGGCGGCGCCTACGCGCAGCCGATACCCGCCGCTTCCGTGCCGCTGCCATGGCCCTCCCCTTGCTCCAGCACAGCAGGATCAAGGAGGCCGCACCGAACCGTAAGGGTGCTGATCAGCCAATGGCTGATGTCGTTCGCTCGGCCTGCTGGAGGTTGGGGGAGGGACCTGGCCGGTGTTGCATGTGTCGAAACCAGCAACGGTGCCGGGAGCCCCCCTGCCGCCCGATGAGAGTCGGGACGGCACGGGGCCGGGATGTCCGTCAGGCACCCGGGGCGCCGCCGAAGCGCTCACGGTAGGACTCCAGGTCCTCCTCCGTGATCTTCGCGAAGAGCACCGGCGGCACCGTGAAGGCGGTGCCTGCCGGGACGGTGTCCAGGGACTTGGCCTGCTCCGCCGTCACCCAGGTCGCGGTGTCGTTCCCCAGGGCGAAGGCACCGCGCATGGCGGCGGCCGACGTCGGGATGAACGGCTCGGAGACGACCGCGTACAGGTGGATCAGGTTCATCGCCGTGCGCAGCGTCAGCGCCGCGCCCTCGGGGTCGGTCTTGATCTCCAGCCAGGGCGCCTTCTCCTCCAGGTAGGAGTTGCCCGCGGACCACAGCGCACGGAGGGCGGCGGCGGCCTTGCGGAACTGGAGCGCCTCCATCTGCTCCTCGTACTCGCCGAGCAGCCGCGCGATCTCCTCGCCCAGCTTCGCCTCCACCTCGCCGGCGGCGTGGCCGGCCGGGACCTCGTCGCCGAACCGCTTACGGGAGAACGACAGCACGCGGTTGACGAAGTTGCCGAGGGTGTCCGCCAGGTCCTTGTTCACCGTGGCGGTGAAGTGCTCCCACGTGAAGGAGGAGTCGTCCGACTCGGGGGCGTTGGAGATCAGGAAGTAGCGCCAGTAGTCGCCGGGCAGGATCTCCAGGGCCGCGTCGGTGAAGACGCCGCGCTTCTGGGAGGTGGAGAACTTGCCGCCGTAGAACGTCAGCCAGTTGAAGCCCTTGACGACGTCGACTTTCTTCCAGGGCTCGCGCACGCCGAGCTCGGTGGCGGGGAACATCACCGTGTGGAAGGGGACGTTGTCCTTGGCCATGAACTGCGTGTACCGGACGGTGTCATCGGCCTCGTACCACCACGACTTCCAGTCGCGGGCCTCACCGTCGCTGGCGGCGTCCGCCCACTCCTTCGTCGCGCCGATGTACTCGATCGGGGCGTCGAACCAGACGTAGAAGACCTTGCCCTCGGCCGCGAGCTCCGGCCAGGTGTCAGCCGGCACCGGGACGCCCCAGTCGAGGTCGCGGGTGATGGCACGGTCGTTCAGGCCCTCGGTCAGCCACTTACGGGCGATGGACGTGGACAGGTGCGGCCACTGGTCGCTGACGGTGGCGATCCACTCCTCGACCTCGTGCTGGAGCTTCGACTGCAGCAGGAAGAGGTGCTTGGTCTCGCGGACCTCCAGGTCCGTGGAACCGCTGATCGCCGAGCGCGGGTCGATCAGATCGGTCGGGTCGAGCACGCGGGTGCAGTTCTCGCACTGGTCGCCGCGGGCCTTGTCGTAGCCGCAGTGCGGGCAGGTGCCCTCGACGTACCGGTCCGGCAGGAAGCGGCCGTCGACCGGCGAGTACACCTGCCGGATCGCCCGTTCCTCGATGAAGCCGTTCTCGTTCAGCTTCCGCGCGAAGTGCTGCGTGATCTCGACGTTCTGCTGCGAGGAGCTGCGCCCGAAGTAGTCGAAGGCAAGCTCGAACCCGTCGTACACGGCCTTCTGCGCGTCGTGCGCCTGCGCGCAGAACTCGGCGACCGTCAGCCCGGCCTCCTTGGCGGCCAGCTCGGCCGGCGTTCCGTGCTCGTCAGTGGCGCAGATGTAGAGGACGTCGTGACCGCGCTGGCGGAGGTACCTGGAGTACACGTCCGCCGGAAGCATCGACCCGACCATGTTGCCCAGGTGCTTGATCCCGTTGATGTAGGGAAGCGCGCTGGTTACCAGGTGTCGAGCCATCCTCGGATGCTCCATTTCGTACGTACGGCGCCGGTGGCGCTGCCACGGCGGGCCTAGGGCGGGAGGCTGCAAGCGACGATGACCAGGGTGGTCGCGAGGGACCGTCACACATGGTGACGGATCGTGGTTGCAGGCCGCTGTCATCGTATCGAAGGCGCTGGAACCCTTCGCGATGATTTGAGCGCCGGCCAGAACGGCCGAGAAGCGCTCGGCCGTCCGGGACAGGCGGCCAAGCGAGTTCCGGACGGCCGAGGCACCCCTCATTCTAGGACCGGGGTCTGCTGCGGAGTCGCTGGCGAAGCCCGAGGCAATCGGCGTGAACCTCCGCCGTGGCTGACGACAAGAGGAGTGCCGTGAACTTGCTGCCAACCGCTACCAGCACCGATGTCCTGGAGCGGCAGCCCCGCGTTGCTGTCCTGCCGATCGGGTCCTTCGAACAGCATGGCCAATACCTCCCGCTGATCACCGACACAGCGGTAGCGTGCATCGTCGGCCAGGAGATCGCCGCTGCCTACCCGGTGCACCTGCTTCCACCGATCACAATCTCGTGCAGCCACGAGCACGCGGCGTTTCCGGGTACGGTCAGTATCAGTGCCAAGACCCTGTTGGCGGTGATCGACGACATCCGGGCGTCCCTCGCGCGTTCCGGAGTCGACAAGCTCGTGATCATTAACGGCCACGGCGGGAACTACGTCCTGTCCAACGTGGTTCAGGAGGCGAATGTCGACGGCCCGACGATGTCCCTGTTCCCGCTGGGGCCTGACTGGTCTCGTGCCCGGGAGCGCGGGGGACTGGTGTCAGACCGGCACGGAGACATGCACGCCGGAGAGATAGAGACCTCGATCCTGCTGCATGCCGCTCCCTACCTGGTCCGCGACGGGTTCGCCGACGCAGACCACGATGGCGGTGATCGCCCGTTCCTTCTCGTCCGGGGGATGAGCGAGTACACGAAATCAGGGGTCATCGGCTTCCCGTCGCAGGCCACCGCGGATAAGGGGAAGGCTGTTCTGGAGAGCCTGCAATCGAGTTTCGCGCAGCACCTTGAAGCGCTGGGGGAGTAGACCTGATCACGCTGGAGTCAGCCGTACGCAACCTTGGCGGTCGGATGAAAAGTCGGCGGCCAGGGCGTGACCGAACGTGCCTCCCATGCCGGCCGCCCCTGTCGAGCCGGCCGGGGCGTCCACCGGCCCGCTCGGAGGTCACCCAGACTGCAAGTGCAGAGCCGTACGGATCTCCTTCAACCGACACCGCCGCCGACGAGCCTTCCAACGGGGGCGGTGCCGGCTGACCACTGCATTACGAGGACGTCAAGCCTCGCCGAATGGCGATCTCCACGGGGGAAGCACCATCCTCCCCCGCAATCTGAATCGGCTGCGCTGGGTACAGCGGTGGCTGGCCCAGGAACCGCGGGACCGCTCCTCGGTGGGGCTGCGCCGCGTGTACCAAGAACGGGTGACACAGGAAGACGTCCCCCCTGCCGGTAGCCAGTACTTGAGGGAAGCCAGAGGTCGCCTCGAAAAGTCCAGTGGCCGCGAGGTCGTCACTGCTCATGCCCTCCTCGCCGGCGGGCTCCAGACGAGAGGGGACCTGCAGGTGCGAGCCGACGCGGATCCGAGTCGGTGCGTCGTTCTCCGCGGTGTCGGAGAACAGGAAGAGCATCAGCAGCGCACGGCCGCGCGAGTGGACGTTCACCCACGGCGGGCCCGACTTATGCCCCTCGAGGTGGTAGCCGCCGTCGATGTGCCACCCGGCATCGCCCGGATCCCGGGGGTGGGGGAACCGGATGGGGATCGTGCCGATGCTCTCGCGAGGCAACCACCGGCCCGGCCCGACGAGCTGATCGAAGGCTGCGTGAAGCCGCGGCGTGTTCGCCGCCCGGCGGAAGGGCTCCTGAGCGCAGTTACTGAGCCGGATCACCGGCTCGGTCCACGTCTCCGGATCATCCGGGTCGCAGCCCGTCTCCTGCCAGCACATGGCCCGGCACTCGGCAGCTACCTCGGAGGGAAAGGCTTCGTCCACTCGGACGAAGCCATTCGCAACGAACTCCTCCACATGCAGCGCGGAAAGTCCTCTGCTGGACATGGCTGTCCTCCTTGACGGGAGTAAGTGCCCTGCAAGGGAAGCTGATTGCTATCTCGCTGTCGAAGCAATTTTGCGCACCGGGCATGTCGTCACCCTGTCTGACTTCGTGGTGGGCCCCGGGGAACGGCTGGCTTACCGAGAGCTCGGAACTGGGGAAGGAGGTTGACCGCACGGACAAGACAGTGCTTGCCGAGCTGACACCTGCGGTCACACGGCTGATTGGTTCTGGAGGTCGGACGGCACAGGCCGCCGTCGAGCGGATCGGCCCAGAGCCGCACCAGAAATCCCTCGCACAGGGCGGAGGATTTCCCTCACTCTTGCTGGATGCCGAACATCGTCACCCCTCGCTTGAGGTACGCATCCACCGCCACCCGACCGAGCTGGGGCGACCTTCCCCAGGGCATTCGCCAGCTGATCGCACGGCACCTGGGCGGAGCAGTGGACGTGGGGCCGAGCGCAGGGAGTGGCTTCACCAGCGGCTTCGCCGCAGTGGCCCAAGGGGCCAGCGGCACACAGTTCATCAAGGCGGTCAATGGCGAGATGAACGACGCGATCGCCAACTGCTACCGGCGGGAGGCATTGATCAACCGAGCGCTCCCGCCGGAGGTCCCAGCACCACGCCTGCAGTGGATCGAGGAACAGGACAACTGGGTGGTCCTCGGCTTCGAGGCAGTCGACGGTGGCCGTATGCCCGCCGAACCCTGGCAGCCCAACGAGCTGGACGCCACCCTGAACGCCTACGCCGCGACGGCCGAGGCGCTCGCCACCCCCTCTCCGCAGATGCTGGAACTCGTGCTCAAGCCGGTCGATGCCGAAGGCGACTTCACCGGCTGGCGTGACGTCCAAGCGGGCAGCGTGAAGCCGGAGATCCTTCCGGGGTGGGTGCCGCTCCGGCTGACGCCACAGCTGACCGGGCTGGAGAGCCAATGGCGGAAGGCCACAGCGGGCAACGCTGTCCTGCACCACGACCTGCGTCAGGACAACGTGCTCATCGACACCACTGATGCCGCGTGGATCTGCGACTGGAACTGGCCCTGCATCGGCGCAAGCTGGTTCGACCTCGTTCTGCTCCTCGCCACAGCATTTGCCGACGGTCACGACGCCAGCACTCTGTTCGCCGCACATCCCACCACCCGCGGAGTCGCTGACGAACAGCTCGACGCTGCCCTCGCCGCGCTCTCCGGCTTCTTCCTCGTCTCTGGCGCACAGCCGCCGGCGGATTGGTCACCACATCTCCGCCAACATCAGACATGGTGCGGCGAAGTCACTCTCCGATGGCTGGCCGACAGGCGTGGGTGGTCTCTATGAAAGGCTCCCACCAGAGCGAAGCCGTTCTCGAAGCGCACATGGCCATGGTTGAGCACGTCGCTGCGGACCGCTTTTCAGAGCGGGGCGGCATCACCTTGGGCCAGGTCCACCAGTGCGTGCGACCCCACCGGTGGGGCGGTCGCCGTCCGAGGCCGAGAGGAAGGGATCGGCGACACGCTCGCGGCGAAGATCCCCGCTTTCCTGACCTACTATCCTCCCCCTCTGGGCCAGCCGGGGTGCGAGGTACGACTGCACGACACCACCCTGTACACCTCGCTCTTCCTCTACGACGAGAACCTGCTGGTCAACCCACACGTATGGGGACGCCCGGCCAGCGCCAACCCGCTGCTCCACGTCAGACAGGGCACCGAAGGCGGCTGGTTCGACAACTACGCTCAGAGCTTCGACGCCGTCTGGGCCGGCGCACGGCCGTGGACACCCGACCAGGAGGGGACCGCCGCACATGGGCAGGACTGAGTACTACAACGACCCCGATGCCCCCAAGGCCAACACCCTCATCCCCGCCAGCAACCTGCTGGTCGTCGACGACAGCGGCGCCATCCTGCTCCAGCGCCGCCGTGACACCGGTCAGTGGGCGCTGCCCGGCGGCGCCCAGGACATCGGCGAGACCGCCGCCGAGTGCGCGGTGCGCGAGTGCCTGGAGGAGACGGGGATCGTCGCCGAGATCACCGGCTTCCTCGGCGTCTATACCAACCCGAACCACATCGTGGCGTACACCGACGGTGAGATCCGCCAGCAGTACGAGAGCACCTACATCGGCCGCCCCGTCGGCGGCGAGCCGACGGTCAACGACGAGGCCGATGGTGTCCGCTTCGTTCAGCCGGCCGACCTCGCCCAGTACGACATCCACGCCAGCATGCGCCAGCAGATCGGCGACTACCTCGTCGGCACCTACCCCTACCTGGGCTGAGCCGCCAGCGCGACATCCAGCCGCCCGGCGGCGGCGAAGATCTCCGGCGCCGCCCGGCGGATGAACCGCCCGACCACACTGTCGTCCCCGTAGCGGCCAAGGATCTCCGCGACCCGCTCCTCGGCAGTGGTCCGTCCGCCTTCGGGCGTCGTCGTCATGTCGCAGTACACGAGCGCGTCCACCAGCAGCGGCTCCTCCAGCAAGGGGAACTCGGTCGCGAGTTCCCGCCGGAGCCCTCGCTCCTCAGCCTCCATGAGCGCGAACGAGTGGTTCGCGACCAGCCGCGTCAGCCTCTCGTCGGCCCCGTGCTCGTCCCGAAGGAACCGCGCTCCGTCTAGTGGATGGAACCCCGTTACGGCCAGCCGCGGCGCGTACCCGACGTCGTGCAGCGTGGCGGCAGTAACGAGGAGGCCAGCGTCCTGGCCGAGAACCTGACTTACTTCGACTGCGCGCTTGGCCACTCCCTGTGTGTGCGCCCACCTCCGTGGAAGCGTGCTGCTGAGCTCGGCCTCCGCGACCTGCGTCGCCCATTCCTCGGTCAGATCACCCATGCGGGCTCTCTGCCCGGCGCTTGGCCCGCACAAGCCTGACCAAGGCTGTGCTTCGTCTGGGCTCCGGCTGGAAACGGCGCAGGGGGAGATCAGTGATGCATGGCAACGGCGCTCCTGCCGTAGCCCCACCACCGGCGGCTCCTGCGCCCACACGTAAGCGGCAGCGAGGGGCCATCACTGACATGCGATGGCCGATCTGTACCTGACCAGCGGGAACCCGGTGATCACGCTCGAAGGTAAAGATCTCCAGGAACCCCACTCCCCCTCTTGTTGTCAGTCCTGCCCTCTAAGATTCATCCAGCGGGGGCAGCCCGACGTTCCTGCGAACGGCGGCAGGATCGCGGTACGCGCAAATGTGCGCAAACGGACACAGGCGGGGAGTCGCATGCTGGAAGATCGGTGGACGATGGTCACCGAGTCCGAGCACGAGCACGAGCGCCGCGGCCTGGAAGCGATCCGCAGGCGTATGCCGGACGAGGAGCCGTGGCGCGCCTGGTCGAACTTCACGTTCACCGCGAACAGTGGCCATGTCCGCGAGGTCGATCTTCTGGTGACCGCTCCGGCCGGGGTCTTCCTCCTCGAGCTGAAGGACTGGCACGGTTCGGTACACGGCGGCGGCAACGACTGGGTGCAGACCACGCCCGGCGGGACCCAGCGGCGACACGGCAACCCCCTGCACCTGGCGAATCGGAAGGCCAAGGAACTGGCCGGCCTGATCAACGACGTCTCTGGTCGGCCCGGGGACCGGCCGAAGATCTGGGTGGGCGAGGCGGTCTGCTTCACCGATGACAAGCTCCGCGTGAACCTGCCGGCCGCCGATCTGAACGGCGTATTCACGGTCAAGCAGCTCGTGGAAATGCTGGCCGAACCGCCGGGTGACGCCCGGCGCCGGATAACGGCAGAGACGTCTCGCCGCGTCGGCGGGGCCCTGAAGAAGCTCGGCATCGCACCGATCCGCCGCCAGCATGAGGTGGGCTCCTATCTCCTGGACGCGAAGGCGTTCGACTCCGGGCCCACCTGGGCCGACTACCTGGGTCGTCACTCCCAGCTGCATGATCTGGCGCGAGTGCGCGTCTTCCTCAGCGAGCGCGGTGCTTCGGACGCCGAGCGGCGTTCGGTGGAGCAGGCCGCTGCCCGCGAGGCGCTGGTGCTCAGCCGGTTCCGGCACCCGGGTGCGGTACAGCTGAAGAGTTACCTGCCGTCGGGGCATCCGGCTGGGCCGACGATCCTGTTCGACTACCACCCGGAGACTCTGCGGCTGGATGACTTTCTGGTGCAGCACGGGAAGCAGATGGACCTGCGGGGTCGCCTTGCGCTCGTACGGCAGCTCGCGGAGACGGTGCGCTCCGCGCACTCACGCCGTTTCCATCACCGCACGCTGTCGGCGCACGCGGTGCACATCATTCCGCGTGATCGCGGCCCGCGCGGGCGGGAGCTCAGCGAGGAGCAGCGCTGGCTGAGCCCTTGGCCGCAGATCGCGGACTGGCAGATCGCTACAGGCCAGAGCGCCAGCCGTGGCCGGCCACTGACCTTGGCTCCTACAAATGTGTCCGGGTTCCACGTCTCGGAGCAGGCTGATCCGTATCTGGCGCCGGAGCTGAGGATCCCGAAGGCCGATCCGGTGCGCCTCGATGTGTACGGGCTCGGCGTTCTCACGTATCTGCTGGTCACCGGCCAGGCACCAGGCGCAAGCCAGAGCGAGGTCTTGGCCCGCCTGGAAGCCGGTGAGAGCCTGCGCCCGAGTGCCTTGGTTGACGGACTCAACCCGGACATCGACGACCTGGTGGAGGCATCCACCGCGTACGAACCGGGTCGGCGCCTGTCCACGGTCGACGACTTCCTGGAGATGCTGGAGTACGTCGAGCAGGCATTCACCGAAAAGGACTCCGTCGGCTCGGTCACAGCCGCAGGCACGGGCGGGGACGGCGGGTCGGGATCGGAAGCGGACGAGGATCGGGGCGAGCCAGAGAAGGACCCGCTGGAGGCCGTGGCCGGGGATGTACTGGCCGGGCGCTGGGAGGTTGTTCGCCGGCTCGGCACGGGCTCGACCTCTCGGGCATTCCTGGTGAGGGATCTCGCGGGTGAGCCGCGGCGTAGCGGCGCCCTGCCGGTGGCTGTGCTTAAGGTCGCGCTGAGCGAAGCCAAGCACGCGGTCCTCGACCGGGAGGCCCAGATCTTGGGTCGCATCCACCGGGATTCCAGCATCATCGCGCTGTACGAGCGGGAGCCGATGACTCTCGCGGGTCGTCGGGTGCTCGCTCTCGAATACGTCGGCGACAGCCGAGAGCTGAAGGACCAGGACCGTGGTGACGGGAAGGGACCGAGGCGGCGTGAGGACACCGTCGCCCGTCAGCTGCGGGACAACGGTCGCCTGGGCATGGACCAGCTGGAGGCGTACGGGAAGTACCTGTTCGGCGCGGTGGAGCACTTGGAGGCGGAAGGAATCTGGCATCGGGACCTGAAGCCGGACAACATCGCAATCCGGATCCGTCCCAACGGCACTCGACAGCTGGTGCTGATCGACTTCTCGCTCGCCGGCTACCCGGCGAAGGAGATCGATGCGGGCACCGAGGGCTACCTCGACCCGTTCTTGGGCATCATCACGCGCGGCTCGTACGACGGTCATGCTGAGCGGTACGCGCTCGCAGCGACATTGCATGAGATGGCATCGAACGAGCTGCCCCGATGGGGTGACGGTGCCGTTACGGCCCGGCAGACCGATCCGAAGGAGTGGCCGTACCCGCAGCTCGCCGCTGACGCCTTCGAGCCGGCTGTTCGCGACGGCCTGGTCGCCTTCTTCCGCAAGGCTCTGGCGCGGGACGTGAAGGACCGGTTCTCGGACCTGAAGCCGATGGAGCGTGCCTGGCAGGCGCTCTTCCTGGATGCGCAGCGGACAACGGCTCCAAGCTCCGGGCACGGTATGGCGGAAAGCGTAGGGACCGCGCAGGAAGCCGGGCCACAGATCGGACGCGAGGACGACGATGCCGCTGTCGAGCAGGTGCGTGACCAGCAGGCGACCAGGGCTGACCGTACGACGCCTCTGTCCGTGGCAGGTCTGACGCTCTCCGCGCAGTCCCAGCTGTTCGCCATGGGACTGAACACCGTCGGGGACGTACTGGAGTACTCGGCGAGGAAGTTCCTCACCGCGCCGGGCATGGGCTCGCGCACCCGGGAGGAGATCCAGCGCCGGCAGAAGGAGTGGAACCTCCGACTCGGCAAAGCGACCCCCGCACCACTGAGCGCGGAAGCCCGCAAGGCAGCCGGTCAGGAGATCACCGAGCTGGAACAGGCGGTCGCCGAATCGGTCGCCGCCGACGGTGGCAATGTCACTGACCCGCAGCTGCTGGGCGCGCTGAGCCTGGACGCGCTGGCCGCTCGCCTGGTCCCGAAGCCATCCAGCGGCAGCGCCCGCTCCAACGCCAAGGAGCGCGAAGCGGTCCGGCTGCTACTGAGACTGCCCAACGAGACCGGCAAGCTGCCCGAGGGTCTGGCATGGGTTCGGCAGCGGGACGTCGCCGACGCGGTGGGCCTGACCGCGGGTCGTATCCCGCAGATCGTGAAGAAGGCGCGCGAGCGCTGGCACCACGACACCGCGCTCGGGCTGCTGAGCGAGGAGGTGGTGGAACTCCTTGCCGAGCGCGGTCGGGTGGCCCCGGTGATCGAGCTTGCCGACGCGCTGATCGCCCGGCGCGGCACCCAGCATGTGGAACGGCGCGACCGGCGCGCGCTCGCCCTGTCGCTGCTGCGTGCGGTGGTCGAGCGAGAGAGCTACAACAACGAGGCCCCGCCGCTCTTCCGCTACTTCCATGCCCGGATGCCCAAGGGCGCCGATCCGGTGCTGGGCCTGCTCGCCCTGGACGTCCGGGAGGGCGTGGACGGCCCGGACACCCCGACGCTGCCCGCTCTGCAGGAATACGCGCTCAACCTGGGCGCGCGGGCCGACCGACTCGCGGACCTGGAATCTCTGCCGACGGCCAGCACCGTCCTTACCGAGCTGGACGCGGTGCGACGGCCGCCGGGAAACCTGGGCTGGGACGAGCGGCGCACCGCCGAGATCGCGGTGGCAGCCTCGACCCGAGCCGCTCTCACCCCCCGACTGGAGATCTACCCGCGCGACCTGGACCTGGTGCGCGCGCTGAGGATCACCCAGGCCGGTGTGGTCGCCGTCCAGCCGGGTGTCGAGGAGGAGCGACTGCCTGGCCTCACGGTTGACGCCCTGCACAAGCGAGTCACGACCCGATTCCCTGACCTGGGCACAGACCCGCTGGTGCCACGCGAGTTGCCCACGGGCAGCGCACTGGTCCGCTACCTGAAGCAGGCCGGCTTCGAGCTGAAGCTGGCGACGCGCTACGACAAGGTGCTCCGTCTCATCCCGGACCGTCCGGCCGGGGGCGCCACCGCCGGCCTGACCTCGGCGAGCTGGGGAGCCTCGGCGGCCCGTCGCTCCGCCCCTACCCAGTACGACGCGGACGCGGCCGTCGCCGCCGCGGTCAAGGCCGAACAGCGGCTCAGGCACTCGGCGCGACAGGACGGCTTCCGGGTCCTGACGGTGCCCCACCGGGGTGCTGAGAACGCGGTGCAGCACCTGGCGGACGAGCCGTACGGTGTGCGGCCGGTGTCATTGACCGGGCTCTTCGTGAACGAACTGCGCAGTGTGATCGGCGAGGCGGCCAGACCGACCTGGGAGACCGTCCTCAAGGCCGACGCCGCCGAACCCGGAAGCCGGGCTCACCAGCAGCTGCGCATCCGCACAGACAAGGCGTGGGGGCGCATCGAGCCGCAGCTGCGAGAGCGACTGAGGCAGGGGCAGGGACCGCTGCTCCTTACCGACACTGCGGTGCTCGCCCGGTACGACGCGCTGGACTTGCTCGTAAGGCTTGCGGAGGAAGCGCGGCAGGGTGGCAGCCCGCTGTGGTTGCTCGTCGCCCAGTCTGACCCGGCGAAAGCACCGCGGCTGGCAGGGCAGAGCGTGCCGTACCAGGCAGGGTTCGACGAGTGGATCGTCGTGCCCGATGCCTGGGTCGCGCGCAAACACCTCGCGCCGGACGCCTGACCCTCTTCTCCACCTGAACCGGCCTTCTTCCGCCCTCTCCGATTTCTCCACAGGAGCCGTTCCGTGATCGACCGCAAGAGCCTCCTCGCCGACCTGCAGAAGCAGGTCAAGGCGGCAGAGACCGACCTTGAGCAGCAGGTCAAAGCTGTCCCCGAGGTAGGGACGCGGCTGCGCGGTGAGTATGAGCAGGCCCGGAAGCTGGGCCGTACGGCGGCGACGTGGAACGCCTGGCTCGGGGAGCGGATCACCCAGGTTGCGGTGGCCTGGGTCCTCGGCACCGTCTTCGTCCGCTTCAGCGAGGACAACCGGCTGATCGCCGAGCCCTACATCACCGCCCCGGATGTGGCGGGGCGCGAGACCGCGCAGGCGCGGTACGAGGAGTACCTGGAGAAGGACGCCGACCCGACGTACCGAGGCTGGCTGGAGATGGCGTTCGCAGAGTTGGGCGCCGGGCAGGCCGGCCGGCTGCTCTTCGACCGCGACCACAACCCGCTCTATCAGATCCCGCTTTCGCATGACGGGGCGGGCGCGCTGCTGGCGTTCTGGCGGGAGCAGCGCGTTGGCGAGGGAGTGCTCGGCGGGGACGGCGACGGCGGTGCCGGCGGCCCTGTTCTCGTACACGACTTCAGCGATCCGCTGAGCGAGGACGGCACCGAGGGCTGGGACACCCGGTTCCTGGGCGACCTGTACCAGGATCTGAGCGAGGCAGCCCGCAAGACGTACGCGCTGCTGCAAACCCCGGAGTTCGTGGAGGAGTTCATCCTCGACCGGACTATGTCCCCGGCAGTGCGGGAGTTCGGCTTCGAAGAACTGAAGATGATCGATCCGACATGTGGGTCGGGGCACTTTGTACTCGGGGCGTTCCGGCGGCTGGTGCGGATGTGGGCATCGCAGCGACCCGAAGTCGGCCCGTACGAACGAGTGCGGGCGGCGTTGGAGTCCGTGCATGGGGTGGACCTCAACCCGTTCGCGGTTGCGGTGGCCCGCTTCCGGCTGCTGGTCGCGGCGATGGCTTCGAGCGGCATTCGGACGTTCGCAGAGGCGCGGCAGTACGAGTGGCCGGTCCAGCTCGCGGTGGGTGACTCGCTGCTGCCGACGGAGCACCGGCAGGAGGGACTCTTCGGCGACGAGCAGCTGAGCTTTGGCGAGAGTGTGGAATCGGGCGACGCCGAAGACCCGTACTACGCGCTGAGCACGGAGGACGTGTTCGAGTACCCGCAGATCCTGAACCGGGGCCGTTACCACGTGGTCGTGGGGAATCCTCCGTACATCACGGTCAAGGACAAAACGCTCAACGAGCTGTATCGCAAGCTGTACAGCGCGTGCGCGGGTACGTACGCACTGTCGGTCCCATTCGCGCAGCGCTTCTTTGAGCTTGCGGTTCGGGGCGACGAGAAGTCCGGGCTCGGCTACGGCATGGTCGGCCAGATCACGGCGAACTCGTTCATGAAGA
This sequence comes from Streptomyces sp. NRRL B-24572, assembly GCF_002156145.1. NCBI lineage: Bacteria > Bacillati > Actinomycetota > Actinomycetes > Kitasatosporales > Streptomycetaceae > Streptomyces > Streptomyces sp. NRRL B-24572. The sequence continues at coordinate 14,054 of NZ_MWIG01000245.1, forward strand.
GAGAGTTCGGTGCGAAGCTGATCGAGAGCTTCTTCCGGGATCAGGTCGAACTGACGGAGGTCATCGACACGTCGGGGGCGTACATCCCGGGGCATGGGACTCCGACGGTCATCCTCGTCGGCCGCCCGCTGGATTACACGGGCGCACGCCGAGCCACCATCCGCACCGTCCGGAGCGTTCAGGGGGAGCCAGCGGCTCCGGAGAAGGCGGAGGATGGACTCGTCTGGCGGGCTATCACTCAGCAGACCGACTCCCCAGGCTCCGAAAGTAACTGGATCAGCGTTAGCGACACGCGACGTGACGACCTGTCAAGACATCCATGGAGTCTGGCAGGAGGTGCCGCACCAGACATCCTGAAGATCGTCGAAAGCGCGGGGGTACGGCTGCGAACTGCGTCACAAGAGCTCGGCCTGTCTATCGTTACTGGCGAGGACAACGCTTTTGGCTCGGTGAACACTTCTGCCGCCCGCCAGCGAGGCGCCAGGCCCACAGCTGTCGCCAATGGCGATGAGGTACGGGATTGGGGACTTGCCGGCGCGACCTGGCTCACCAGCCCGTACGACCAGGATATGAAGCTCCTCGAAGGCGCGGAGATCGAGGACTTGCTGCGCTTCATGTGGCCACTGCGTCACGTACTGGAACTTCGAAAGCGCTTCAGTATCACGATGCTAGACCGAGGAATTCCTTGGATTTCATGGCGTGAGGTTTACGGCTCCCGCGTCAAGGCGCAAAAGTTGATCGTTTACGCAAAAGTGACGACGCACAATCACTTCTACCTGCAGACCGGCCGGATTCCCGTGAAGGACTCGGCGCAGGTAATTAAGCTCCGTGAGGACGCCACGGCGGAAGAGCATCTGGCGCTGCTTGGGTTGCTCAACAGCTCAACGGCCGGGTTCTGGCTCAAGATGGTTAGCCATGACAAGGGTATTCGTGGAGAGGGGGGCGGATTTACCAGCGACGACTGGGAGCGCTTCTATGAGTTCACCGGGACCAAGCTCCAGGAATTCCCCCTACCCTCCGGATATCCCACTGGCCTCGCCGCCGAGCTTGACGCCCTTGCCCAGCGGCTCTCTGCGACGACCCCCGGCGCCCTCGCCAGCGAGGGCG
>NZ_MWIG01000246.1:0-6956 GCF_002156145.1 Streptomyces sp. NRRL B-24572
CGACCGCGAGCAGGCCCAGGCCCGTACGACCGAGCTGACCCGGCGGCTCGACGACGGCCCGCTCGGCCCCGGCTGGCCCAGCGCCGACCGCGCGTCCGTCGCCGAGGCCGCGGCCCGCCACGACGGCCCGACGACGGTCGTGATCGTGGACGGCGACCCGGGCTCCGCGGCCCTGCGCGAGACGGTCGCGCGCCTCGCGGGCGTCGGCGCGGCCGCCGGCATCCACCTCCTGTGCCTGGCCGAGGCCCCCTCGGCCACCCCGGACTCGCCGGTGGCCGCCACGTACGAGGCCGCGTGCGCCGCGTCCCTCGCCTTCCGCGAGTGCGGGGCCGCCGCGCTCCTCAGCGGCGACGTGGCGACGGCGCTGCGGCTGCTCCGTACGTCCGGCGGGCGGCTCGCGGGCCACGGCACGGTCGGCGTGGTGGACGCGGTGTCCGTCGCCTGGGCCGAGCGGTTCGGCCGGGCCCTCGCCCCGCTGCGCCCCGAGGCGGCGGCGGCGCCGGGCGCCCGGGCCGCCGCGCTGCCCCCGTCGTCCCGCCTGCTCGACGAGCTCGGGCTCGCCCGGGCCACCCCCGCCTCCCTGATGGCCCGCTGGGCCTCGGCCGGGGACGGCACCGCGGTCCTGGGCGCGGGCCCGCGCGGCCCCCTGTCCGTGGACCTCACGGCGGAGGGCCCGCACCTGCTGATCGAGGGCCCGGCGGGCAGCGGACGCACCGAACTGCTCCGCTCGATCGCCGCCTCCCTCGCGGCGGGCGGCCGCCCGGACCGGCTCGGCCTGCTCCTCGTGGACGGCGCCGGCGGCGAGCGCGGCGAGGGCCTCGCGGTCTGTACGGAGCTGCCGCACGTCACCGAGCACCTGGTGGCCTCGGACCCGGTACGGATGCGGGAGTTCGCGCAGGCGCTCGGCGCCGAGCTGAAGCGCAGGGCGGAGCTCCTGGGCGACGGCCACTTCGCGGACCGCCGTGGAGCGGCGCGCGCCGCCGACCGGCTGATCGGGCAGCGCGGCCCGAGCGCGGCGGAGTCCGTGCCCCAGGGCGCCCGCGCGACCGTCCGCGTCCCGGACACCGCCGACCTCACGGACCGCCCGAGCGGCCGCACGCTCCGCACGGGCGACGGCACGATCGGCGCGCTCCCGAGCAGCCGTGGCGGCCGGGTCCCCTACCCGGGCGCGGAGGACGTGCCGGGCCGCACCAGCGGCCGGGTCCCGTACCCCGGTACGGGAGACCTCGGCGGCCGCCCGAGCAGCCGCACCCTCCGCACCGGCGACGGAGACCTCACGGACCACCCGAGCGGACGGGTCCCGCGCACGGGCGCGGCCGAGGTGCCGACCCGATCGAGCGGGCGCGTGCCGTACCCGGGCGCGGACGAGGTGCCGGGCCGATCGAGCGGCCGTGTCCCGTATCCGGGCGCGGACGACGTGACCGGCCGATCCAGCGGGCGCGTCCCGCATCCCGGCGGCGAGGACATCGCCGGCCGGGCGAGCGGGCGCGTCCCCCACCCCGGCGCGGACGACGTCACCGGCCGATCCAGCGGGCGCGTCCCGCACCCGGGCACCGAGGACGCCTCCGGCCGCGTGGCCCACCCCGGTGCCGACGAGGTGACGGGCCGCGGCAGCGGTCGTGTCCCGCACCCCGGGGCCGGTGATCTCGCCGAGCACCCGAGCGGGCGGGTCCCCCGTTCCGGTGATCTCACGGACCACCCCGGCGGGCGGGTCCCCCGTGCCGGGGACGGATCGCTCGACGTGCGGGCCGGCGCACGGGCGCGGTCCGGCGGAGACGCCTTCCTGGCCGACACGCCCAGCGGGCGGCTGCCGCGGCGGGACGGCGGGGCACTCGACGACCGCCCGAGCAGCCGCACGCTCCGCACCGGCGACGGCGACCTCTCGGACCACCCCAGTGGCCGAGTCCCCCGCGCGGCGGCGGACGACGTCCCGAGCCGGGCGAGCGGCCGCGTCCCGTACCCGGGCGCGGACGACGTCACCGGCCGGGCCGGGGGCCGCACGCCCCACCCCGGCGCGGACGACGTGACGGGCCGGGCGAGCGGTCGTGTCCCGTACCCCGGCAGCGACGACGTGACGGGCCGAGCCAGCGGGCGCGTCCCGTACCCCGGCGCCGACGACGTCACCGGCCGCGTCTCCCACCCCGCCTCCGAGGACGCCGCTGGGCGGATCCCGCGGCCCGCCTCCGGGGAGCAGGCTTCCGCGCGGGTGGCGGGTGGCGGGCAGCTGCCGCGGCTCGTCGTGCTCGTCGACGACTTCGACGCCCTGGTCTCCCCCGCGCTCGGCGCCCCCGGCCGGCCGGCCGCCGGGTCCGTCGTACGGGCCCTGGAGGCCGTCGCGCGGAACGGGGAGCGGCTCGGGGTGCACCTCGTCGCGACCTCGTCGCGCCCGGACCGGACCGCCGACACGGAGCTGGCCCACGGGGCCCGGCTGCGGATCGTGCTGGACGCGCCCCCGGCGGCGCCGGGTCCGGACGTGCCGGCGGCAGGCCGGGGCCGCCTCGGGCATCCGGACGGCCGGGTGACCCCCTTCCAGGCGGGCCGCGTCACGGGCCGGATCCCCCGGACGGCGACGCTCCGCCCGACGGTCGTCCCGCTGGAGTGGGAGCGGATGGGCGATCCGCCCACCCGCCGCCCGGTCCGTGAGCTGGGCAACGGCCCGACGGACCTGGCCCTCCTGGCGAGCGCGCTCGACCGCGCGGCACGCTCGGTCGAGGCGACGCCCATACCCCCGCTCACCCCCGCCACGCACGGCTGACGGCACGTCACGAGGGCGTCACGATCGCCCTCGTGACACGGAAGGCGGTATTGCGGGGCTCCGCGGCCCGGCGTAGACCTGTCGGACGGACAGCGAAGCGCACGGGAGAGACGGGGCAGCGATGCGTACAACTCTTCGTCCACGCAAGGCCCGCAAGGCACCCAAGGCCTTAGCCGCCGCGGCGGCGACGGCGACGGTCCTCGCCCTCGCCCTCACGGGCTGCGGCGACGGATCCGCGAAGGACCCGCAGCCCGCGCCCGATCGCGAGCTCTCCCTCAAGGGCGAGAAGATCGAGGTCGCCGCCGTCTGGACGGGCCCCGAGCAGGAGAACTTCACCAAGGTCCTGAAGGAGTTCGAGAAGCGCACCGGCGCGACCGTCACCTTCGTGCCCGCGCAGGACCCGATCGTGAACTTCCTCGGTACGAAGATCGCCGGCGGTTCCCCGCCCGACGTGGCGATGCTCCCGCAGGTGGGCGCGATCCAGCAGGCCGCCGCCCAGAAGTGGCTGAAGCCGGTCGGCCCGGAAGCCAAGGCCGCGCTGGCGGCGAACTACTCGCGCGGCTGGCAGGAGCTCGGCGCGGTGGACGGCACCCAGTACGGGGTCTACTTCAAGGCCGCCAACAAGTCCCTGGTCTGGTACAACACCGCCGTCTTCGAGAACGCGGGCGCCTCCGAGCCGAAGACGTGGAAGGAGTTCCTCGCCACCGCCGAGACGATCTCGGCCTCCGGCGTGACCCCGGTGTCGGTCGGCGGCGCGGACGGCTGGACCCTCACCGACTGGTTCGAGAACGTCTACCTCTCGCAGGCCGGCCCGGCCAAGTACGACCAGCTGGCGAAGCACGCCATCAAGTGGACGGACCCGTCCGTCGCCGCCGCCCTGAAGACCCTCGCCGAGCTCTTCGGGAAGCCGGCGCTGATCGCGGGCGGGGCGTCCGGCGCGCTGCAGACGGAGTACCCGGCCTCGGTCACGCAGACCTTCACGGGCGGCGACCAGCCCAAGGGCGCGATGGTCTTCGAGGGCGACTTCGCCGCCGTCAACATCGCCCAGACGAAGGCGGAGGTCGGGAAGGACGCGAAGGTCTTCCCCTTCCCGAAGGTCGGCGACGGCGGTACCTCCCCCGTGGTGACGGCCGGCGACGCGGCCGTGGCCCTGAAGGACACCAAGGGCGCGCAGGCCCTGCTCGCCTTCCTCGCCTCCCCGGACGCGGCGAAGATCTGGGCGGCCGAGGGCGGGTTCCTCTCCCCCAACAAGAACCTGGACCCGGCGGCGTACCCGAACGACGTCCAGCGCGAGATCGCCGAGGCGCTCATCGGCGCCGGTGACGACTTCCGCTTCGACATGTCGGACCAGATGCCGCAGTCCTTCGGCGGGACGCCGGGCAAGGGCGAGTGGAAGACGCTCCAGGACTTCCTGAAGAACCCGAAGGACATCGCGGGGACACAGGCGCGCCTGGAGGCGGACGCGGAGAAGGCGTACAAGGGCTGAAGGGGCCGGACATGCCGCGGATCCCCACCAGGAGCAGGGCCGTGGCGGCAGGGCCGCGGATCCCCCACAGGAGCAGGGCGGTGGCGGCGGGCTTCCTGCTGCCCGCCCTGCTCCTGCTCGGCGCGCTCGTCGTCTACCCGATCGGGTACTCCGTCCGCCGTTCGCTCTTCGACCGCTCGGACGCGTCCTTCGTCGGCCTGGACAACTACCTCGCCCTCGTCACCGACGACTCGCTCCGCACCGCCGTACGGAACAACCTGATCTGGCTGGTGGTGGCCCCGGCGGTCGCCACCGCGCTCGGTCTGGTCTTCGCCGTGCTCACCGAACGCGTGCGCTGGGGCACGGCGTTCAAGCTGGTCGTCTTCATGCCGATGGCGATCTCGATGCTCGCCGCCGGGATCATCTTCCGGCTCGTCTACGAGCAGGATCCGGACCGCGGGGTCGCCAACGCCGTCTGGGTCGGGGTCCACGACACCTTCGCCGAGTCCTCCGGCTTCCCGCGGGCCCGGCCGCTGCCCGTGCACCCGCTGAAGGCCGCGGGCGGCGGCGCGTTCGTCACGAAGGAGCCGGTACGGGCCGGCGTGCCCGTGCTCCTCCCGCTGGTCGGGGTGGCTCCGGCCCAGATGCCCCAGGACGCGCGCCCCGCCCGCACGCCCCACGCCACCGGCACCGGCACCGGCACCGGTGCGGACATCACCGGCACGGCCTGGCTGGACTTCACCCGGGGCGGCGGCGGGAAGCCGAACGTGGTCGACCCGAAGGAGCTGGGCCTGAAGGGGCTGCGGATCGAGGCCGTACGGGACGGGAAGGTGGTCGCCACGGCCACGGCGGCGGCCGACGGCAGCTTCAGCCTGCCCGCCGACCGCGCCGACGGAGCCGTACTGCGGCTGCCCGCGAGCAACTTCCGGGAGCAGTACGACGGCGTGGAGTGGCTGGGCCCCTCGCTCGTCACCCCGGCCGTCATCGGGGCGTACGTGTGGATGTGGGCCGGGTTCGCGATGGTCCTGATCGGCGCCGGGCTCGCGGCCGTACCGCGCGAACTCCTGGAGGCGGCGCGGGTGGACGGGGCGAACGAGTGGCAGGTGTTCCGGCGGATCACGGTGCCGCTCCTGGCGCCGGTCCTCGTGGTCGTCCTCGTCACGCTGATGATCAACGTGCTCAAGGTCTTCGACCTGGTCTTCGTCATCGCGCCGGGCTCCGCGCAGGACGACGCGAACGTGCTCGCGCTCCAGCTGTACCGCTCGTCCTTCGGCACGGACGCGGACCTCGGGGTCGGCTCGGCCATCGCGGTCGTCCTGCTCCTCCTCGTGCTGCCGGTGATGGTGGTCAACATCCGCCGCATCCGAAGGGAGTCCCGCCGGTGAAGAGCTTCGAAGTCCCGCCGGTGAAGAGCTTTGCGGCAAAGGCCTCGGCGCGTGCGGCAGGCGGTGCCGTCCGGGTCTTCCTCCTCCTCGCCGGCCTGTTCTGGCTGCTGCCGACGGTCGGGCTGCTGCTCTCCTCGCTCCGCTCGCCCTCCGACATCGCGGCGAGCGGCTGGTGGCAGGTGTTCACGGCCCCGGCCCGGCTGACCACCGAGAACTACGCCCGTCTCCTGGCGAACGACACGATCACCGACTCGCTCCTCTCCACCGTCCTGATCACCGTCCCGGCCACCCTCCTCGTCCTCCTCATCGGCTCCCTCGCCGGTTACGCCTTCGCGTGGCTGGAGTTCCCGGGCCGGGACTGGTGGTTCCTGGGCGTGGTCGCGCTCCTCGTGGTCCCGGTGCAGGTGGCGCTGGTCCCGGTGTCGAAGCTGTTCGGCGCGGTGGGGCTCTTCGAGACGACCCTCGGGGTGGTCCTCTTCCACACGGCGTTCGGGCTGCCGTTCGCGATCTTCCTGCTGCGGAACTTCTTCGCGGAGATCCCGCGCGAACTCCTGGAGGCGGCGCGGCTCGACGGGGCGGGCGAGATCCGGCTCTTCACCCGGGTGGTGCTGCCGCTCGGGGGTCCGGCGATCGCCTCGCTCGGGATCTTCCAGTTCCTGTGGGTGTGGAACGACATGCTGATCGCGCTGATCTTCGCGGATTCGCAGTCGCCGCCGATCACGGTGGCGCTCCAGCAGCAGGTGCGCCAGTTCGGCAACAACGTGGACGTGCTCGCGCCGGGGGCGTTCGTGTCGATGGTGGTGCCGCTGGTGGTGTTCTTCGCGTTCCAGCGGCAGTTCGCGTCCGGGGTGATGGCGGGCGCGGTGAAGTAGGAGCTGTGACGCACGGAGGGCGGCGGGCGCGGCGAAGCAGGACCCGTTGCGTGCGGAGGGCGGCGGGCGCGGTCGAGGAGCCCCGCGGGGTCACGCCTTGAGCGCCGCGACCGCCGCGCGCGCGAGCTCGTCCACGTACCCCTTCGGCAGGGGCGTGCGGACGACGACGAGGCGCCAGTAGAGCGGGCCGACGGCCAGGTCGAGGGCCTTGCCGGGGTCGGTGCCCTCGGGGAGTTCACCGCGTGCGACGGCCGCGCGGACGACCTGGGTCATGACTCCCTGCTGCCCGTCGAGCAGCACGGCCTTGACGGTCTCGGCGATCTCGGGGTGCCGGGCGGCCTCGACGAGCAGGTCGGGGATGACCTGCGAGGCGACCGGGTGGCGCAGGGCGTGCGAGGCCACTTCGAGGAGGACGCGCAGGTCCCCGTACAGGGAGCCGCTGGCGGGGGCCGGCAGGCCCTGGGCGGCGAAGGCGCCGA
>NZ_MWIG01000247.1:0-9683 GCF_002156145.1 Streptomyces sp. NRRL B-24572
CAGGGCGAGCACCGCGACGCGCTCGCCACTACTCGGGAGGCGCGGCGGCCCGTGCGGATGTGCGTGCGCTGCGGCGTGATCACCCGGGATCCCGTCGTCGTCTCCGAGGTGCACCAGAGCTCCGGGCCCGGGTTCAACGTCTACGCCTGCCCGGAGTGCGCCTCGTACTACCCGCCCGTACCGGACGTGCTCGACCTGTTCAACGACCGGGACCGACGCCGGTGAGGTCGTAAGAGCGGCGCCGTGCGCCACGGACAACGGGACAACGGCGGCCCGGAACCGTCGCTGTCCGTGCCGTGGCGTCAGCCGTTCACTTGCCGCCCGTCACCGACCCGAAGTCCGTCCCCGTGCCCAGGAACAGGCCCGCGCCCAGCAGGATCATCGTCGCCGGGACCATCAGGGTCGTGATCACCATCGTCGCCTTCGGGACGGCCTTCGCCGCCTTGCGACGGGCGTTCTGGGCATCCGTGCGCCGCATGTCGTTGGCGATCTGTATCAGCGTGTCCACGATCGGGGCGCCCAGCTCCTCGCCCTGCTGAAGCGCCGTGACGAACTGCGCCACCTGCTCCGAGTCGTTGCGGCGCCGCAGTTCGTCGAAGGCCTGGCGGCGGCTCACGCCCATGTCCATCTGCCTCAGCGTGATGCGGAGTTCGTCCGCCCACGGGCCCTCGTACTTCTCCGCCACCCGTTCAAGGGCTTGCCGGAAGCCCAGGCCCGCGCTGACCACGACCGCCAAAACGTCCAGGAAGTCCGGGAGGGTCCGTTCGATCTGGTCCTTGCGGATGCGGACCGCCGACCAGATCCCGACCTCCGTCCAGAACGCCCCGAACGCCAGGAGCAACAGCGCCGTCACGTACGAGCCCCTGCTGATCATCACCAGGCCGCCGAGGCCGCCCAGGAAGCCGTACACCGCCCGCCTCGCCCCGTACCGGTCGATCGTCAGGCCGCCCGGGTTGCCCGCCAGGTCGATGCGGCGGCGGACGGCGTTGACGCGCTTCGGGCCCATCAGGCGGAGGACGGCCGGCGACCAGCGCATGCCCAGGCGGTCCACCGCCGAGTCGACCGCTCCCGTACGGGTCGCGCCGACCTCCAGGGCCAGTTTGAGGTCGTCCGGGAGCTTCGCGTCGGCGCGGTACAGGCGCAGGCCGTACGCGAAGCCCGCGACTGCCAGGCCTGCCAGGAGGGCTAGGAGGAGGTCCACTTCGGCTTTGTCCCTACACGTCGATCTTCGAGAAGCGGCGGATGACGGCGAAGCCCACCACGTACAGGGCGAAGGCGGTGATGACGGCGACCTGTCCGATGCCCGAGCTGGTCATGCGGTCGAGGGCGCCCGGCTGCATGTTGTCGATCAGCAGGAGCGAGCCGATGCCGATGACCGGGACGGAGTACGCGGTCATGCTCACCTGCGAGAGCTGGGTGCGGACCTCGCGCCGGGTCTCCTTGCGCTCCTCCAGGGTCTCGGTGAGGTTCCGCAGGGAGGAGACGACGGTGCCGCCGGCCCGGTTGGCGAGGACGAGGGTGGTGACGAGGACGACGAGTTCGCGGGAGGGGAGGCGTTCGGCGAGTTCTCCGAGGGCGTCGTCGAGGCTGGTGCCGACCGACAACTGCTGCGCCACCTTCTCCAGTTCGTCTCCCGCCGGGGCCTCCAGCTCGTCGGCCGCCAGGCTCAGGGCCATGCGGAGGGCGAGGCCGGCCTGGGTGGCGTTGGCCAGGATGCGGGAGAGTTCCGGGAGCTGGTTGATGAAGCGTTCGATGCGCTTCTGGCGTTGCCAGTTGAGGAAGCCGACCGCGACCCAGATGCCGAGGAGCCCGCAGATCGGGCCGAAGAACGGGGACAGCGCCGCCTGCCCCACGATCCAGAGGACCGCCACGGTCGCCGCGAGCGCCACCGTGAACTCGCCGGGCGTGATGTCGAGGCCGGTCGCCGCGATCCGCAGCTCCAGCTTCCGGCCGAGGGCCGTCTTCCGTACGCGGCGGTCCACGCCCCGGAAGCGGCGCCTGCGGCGGCCGGTCACGGCCTCCGGTTCGCCGCTCTGGTCCAGGCGGGCGACGAGGGCGGCATGGCGGCGGGCCCCGCTCGCGTACGTCTGGACGCCGACGACGCCGAGCACGCAGGCGAGCAGCGTCACGCCGGTCGTCAGCCAGAAGGGGTCCGTCATCATCGCTGCGCCTCGCGTCGCCGGGTGGTGGGGTCGAGGGGCGGCATCGCCGTGCGCGCGTCGGTCATCATTCCGCCTCTCGGGTGGCCAGGTGGGCGTCCGTCGCCGCCACGCCGAACGCCTGCGGGATCGGCTGCCCCGCCAGGTAGAGGCGTTCGGCGACGCGCCGTGGCAGCGGGTGGTACGTGAACCGCCCGTACACCCGCCCGTCGGCCGCGACCGGCTGCGCCTCGAAGCGGCAGACCGTGGCCAGCAGGAACCTTTCCCGGCCGTGCGAGGCGAGGACGGAGATCTCGGTGATGCGGCGGGTGCCGTCCGGGTGCCGGGTGAGCTGGACGAGTACGTCCACCGCGCTGTTGATCTGGTCCCTCAGCGCCTCGAACGGCACCTTCACCTCCGACATCGACGCGAGGGTCTGGAGGCGCATCAGGGCGTCCTCGGCCGAGTTCGCGTGGACGGTCGCGAGGGATCCGTCGTGGCCCGTGGACATGGCCTGGAGCATGTCGAGGGTCTCGCCGCCGCGGACCTCACCGACGATGATGCGGTCGGGGCGCATGCGCAGGGAGTTGCGGACGAGGTCGCGGATGGAGATGGCCCCGCGGCCCTCGATGTTCGGCGGGCGGGCCTCCAGGCGGATCACGTGGGACTGCTGGAGCTGGAGTTCGGCCGAGTCCTCGATGGTGATGATCCGCTCGCCGTCCGGTACGAGACCCGAGAGGGCGTTGAGGAGGGTGGTCTTCCCGGTGCCCGTGGCACCGGAGACGATCAGGTTGAACTTGGCTTGAACCAGTCCCGAGAGCAGGAGCAGCATCTGCTCGTCGAGCGAGCCGAGGCCGATCATCTCGTGGAGCGTGTACGCGCGGGGGAAGCGGCGGATCGTGAGCGTCGCCCCGGTCAGCGAGAGCGGCGGGATGATGACGTTGACGCGCTCGCCGGAGGGGAGCCGGGCGTCGACCATCGGGTTCGACTCGTCCACGCGCCGGTTGACCGTGGAGACGATCCGCTCGATCGTCTGCATCAGCTGCTCGTGGGAGGCGAAACGGAGCGGGAGCAGTTCGACGCGGCCGCCGCGCTCGATGAAGATCTGGTCGGGGCCGTTGACCATGATCTCCGTGATGGAGGCGTCTTCGAGGAGCGGTTCGAGTACGCCGAGCCCGAGCGCCTCGTCGACGACCCGGCGGATCAGCTGGGACCGCTCGGCGGTGGAGAGGACCGGGCCCTCGCGGCTGATGATGTGGCCGAGGACGCGCTCCAGGCGGGCCCGCCGCTCGGCCGCCGCGAGCGCGGACATCTCCGTGAGGTCGATCTCCTCCAGGAGCTTGGCCCGGAAGGCGGCGACGAGGTGGCCGTCCTCGCGGGCGGCCGCGCTGCCGCCCTTGTCCTCGGGGGCGTTGATCCGGGCGCGCAGGCTCATGGCAGGTCCTCCTCGTCGGGCGTCTCGGGCATCGGCATGGTGGCGGTCTTCTTGACGGGGTCGAAGCTCCAGAAGGGCAGCACTTGGGGGATGGTGACGATTGCGGTGGCGACTCCCCCGTCGACGGTGATGGTGGTCCGGGACGAGATCCAGCCGCTCACGGCCGCGTGGCCGGCGGCATCGGGTTCGGGCGCGTTCTCGTCGTCGGCGGTCGCGGCGGCCCTGGCGGCCGCGCGGGCCGCCGTGCCCGCCTGCTGGGCGGCGTAAGCGGCCATGCCGAGCTGGAGGCCTGCCAGGCCGACGATGAGCAGAATGGGGAGGAAGCCTAGGTACTCGATGGCGGCCTGGCCGCGGTCGCGCCGTCCTGTGCTCCGCAGGTCGTTCCTCATCGCCCGAGGCCCTCCTCGTCGACGGCGCCGGCCTTGCCCCGTACCGGGAAGAGGCCTCCGAGGCCCGGGACGAGGACCGGGACCTGGAGCTCGACCTCCGCGTAGGACATGCCGTCTCCCGGGCTGGAGCAGTTCACCTCGGCCGACCACGCGCTGTCCAGGTGCTTCCGAGCGGCGCTGTCGCAGTCCTCGCCGACCGCCTGCGCCCGCGCCCCCTCATCCGCCGCGTTCCCCGCCAGCGTGTACGTGTACCCCACCAGGACGACCTGCCACAGCAGCGCGAGCGTCAGCAGGATCAGCGGCACCATGCCCAGGAACTCCACCGCCACCTGCCCCCTGTCGTCGTCCCGGTACGTACGCATCCCTCAGCGCACTCCCCCGCGCCGCCGCAGTCCGAGCGAGCCCCGGTCCGCCGCGCGGGCGAGCTCCTTGCCCGGCTGGCCTGCGGCCTGGACCAGGCCCAGTTCGCCCGCCAGCGACCACAGCGCCTGCTTCACCGTCGACTTGGCGTCGAGTTCGTGGAGGCGGCCGGCGTCGACGACCGCCGCGAGTTCCTTGAAGTTGGCCGGGACGGCGACGCCCGCCATCCGCGTGCCGGTGATCTTCTGGACGAGGGGCGGCTGGATCTCGCTGGTGCGGTGGTGGCGGTTGACGAGGGTGACGGTCTCCTCGGCCTTGCGGACCTGGAGCCGTTCCCACATCCGTACGGTCCGCTTGGCGGCGCGGACCGCGACCACGTCCGGGGTGGTGACGAGGAGCGCCGTGTCGGCCATCTCGATCGCGGCGGCGTTGGCGCTGTCGAGCCGGGAGCCGCAGTCGAGGACGACGACCTCGTGGCGGCCGCGCAGGGCGCTGACGACCTGCCGGGCGGCGCGGTCGGTGACCTCCTCGCCGCGTTCGCCCTCCGCCGGGGCGAGGAGCAGCGAGAGGCCGGTCTCGTGGACGTACACCGCGTCCTGGAGGACGCGCGGCGAGATGTCCGCGATCGACGCGAGGTCGGCGACGGAGCGGCGGAACTGCACGTCCAGGTACGAGGCGATGTCGCCGCTCTGGAGGTCCATGTCGACGAGGGCGACGCTGCGCCCGGAGGCGCGGGCGGCGAGGGCGAGGTGGACGGCGGTGACGGTGGTGCCGACGCCGCCCTTGGCGCCGCTGACCGTGACGACGGTGCCGCCGGGGCCGGTGGCGAACTGCTCGGCTCCCGCGCCGAGGTGGCGGCGGACGCCCAGGGACCACTGGGCGGCGGCCTGGACGCGGCTGGCGAGCTCCTCGTAGCCGAGGGGGAGGGTGACGAGGCCCCGGGCGCCGGAGTCCATGGCGGCGGAGAAGAGGACGGGGCTGGCGTCGGCGGTGATGAGGACGACGCCGACGGCGGGGAAGCGGAGGGCGACCTCGCGGACGAGTTCGAGCGCGGGGACGGGCCCGATGCGCTCGTGGACGAGGACGACCTCGGGGAGTTCGTCGAGGGAGGCGGCGGCGAGCCGCGCGAGGGTGTCGACGAGCTGGGTGGAGTCGGTGACCGGCTGGGCGGGTTCGGCGTCGGGGAGCTGGCTGAGCAGCGTACTGACGGACCGGGCCGCGTCGGGGTCGCCGACGGCCGGCAGGATCCTGGTGGTCATACCGGCCTCACCTGTCCTTGTCGAGCGTGTAGGTGCGGTCGCTGCCCGGGTCGGCCGGGGAGCCGGCCGTGGACGGGGCGACGAGGGCGAGGCGTACGCGCTCGGCGAAGGAATCGGCGTACGCGACGCGCTGGGTGTCGAGGGCGGAGAGCGCGAAGGTGATGGGGACGGTGGAGGTGGCCCGGTCACTGCGGTCGGAGCTGTCGGAGGCCCGGGTGAGCTTGCCGACGTCGAGGACGCGGGCTCCGGCGACGATCAGCCGGGACTGGTCGGGGTCGCCCTTCTTCTCTCCGGCGAAGGTCGCGTAGATGTTGACGGTGGAGCCCGGGTTGATCTTGCCGGCGACACCGGTGGCGGCGTCGATCATGATCGCGATCTCCTGCTGACCCGGCTGGAGTTCGGGGCGCTCGACGATCATGTCGCTCTGGAGGAGGGAGCCTTCCTTGAGCTCGGTGACGGCGATCTTCCCCTCGATCTGGCGGAGGTCGGTGACGGCGGTCGAGGAGAGCCAGCGTTTGGGCATGGAGATCTTCTCGAAGTCGTCCGCCTTCAGGGCCTTGTAGGGAGCCACGTCTTCCTTGAGCCGGTACGCCGTGGTCTCCGGGCCGACTTTCGAGTTCACGTCGCTGATGACGGCGAGGACGCCGGCGAACGCGCCGAGGGCGCACAGGACGGAGAGCAGCAGCAGGATCACGCCGCGGCGCTGGCGGGAGTTCATGGCCGTACTTCCTCGATCGGGGCGGTCGGAGACGTGGGGCAGCGGTAGGGGCGGTGGCGGTGCGCGGGGCCGCTCACGGCAGCGCGGAGCGGGCGGAGCGGGCGCCGGGTCCGAGGGCGTGGCCGCCTGCCTGCGCGCCCGGACCGAGGACGCGGGCCTGGGCCGCCGGTCCGAGTGCGTACCCGCCGGGGTCCGGTGGCGGGGCCAGTGGGGCGGCGCAGAAGCCGCAGCGGTCGCCGATGAGTTCCATTCCGCACCAGTGGCAGGTCTCGCGGCGTACGGAGGCGACGAGCTGGTAGAGGACGGGCAGGTCGGGCAGGTACGCGGCGAACTCGACGAGCTTGCCGGTGCCCCACCAGCCGGGCGAGGACGCGGGCAGCGGCGCCTCGTGCACGGGTCCGGGGATCCGCCACCGGGGTACGAGGGTGCTGGTCGGCCAGTCGGTCTGGAGCTGGCCGCGGGCGAGGAGGAGTTCGGTGGCGAACTCCGGTCCGGAAAGGTGTCCTTCCCCTCCGCCGAGCCGCACGATCTGCGGCGTCGGTCCGGCGAGGACGGCGAAGTGGGCGCCGGGGAGCCAGCCCTTGAGGTGGGAGCCGAGGCTGACGGGGACGCGGTCGAGCCGGGAGACGGAGCCGAGGACGGCGCCGGCGTAGATGTAGTGGGCGAGCAGCCGGGCGGCGGAGGCGAGGACTCCGGGGCTGAAGTCGCAGCCGGCGAGCTGCCGCAGCTGGCGGACGAGGACGGCCGCGCCGAGGGGCGGCAGGTCGGTCCTGACCAGGGCGATCCGGTCGCTCTCCAGGAGGGCGCGGACGGCGTGCAGGCGGTGTTCGACGGCGGCCGGTGCGGCGGTGGGGCAGACGACGACCACGTGTCCGTACCGGGCGAGGAGTTGCTGCATGTCGGCGAGGGAGGCGTCGAGCGAGCGGCTCTCGGGGGGCGGGAGCAGGGCGGCCTGCGGAGTCCCGGGGTCGGTCGGTGGCAGCACCAGGTCGGCGCTGGTGACGGCGATCGCTGTCGACACGTCGGACCCCCCGTCCCCTCCGGCCTCCGGTGCCCCGGGGGCCGCGGATCACTTACCGCGTTCGCGGCGTCACCGCAGGGTGCCGCCGTCTCTGCACCTTATCCACGTCCCGTGGGGTGGTGAACACACAATCCGCCAAGCTGCCGCCATTTATCGCGACCTCCGCTTGTCGCGGCCTCCGCCATCGAGGTACCCGGGGTCCGACCGAACACCCTTCCCCGCCGGAGGTATTGACAACGCGATTGGTCTGGACCAACTTGTTGCGACAGCGGTGGCCACCGTCCGCACCATCCCCACACCCCCTCCGTACGACGACGTACGGCACCTCCACATCCCCAACTCCCCCACCGGAGGATGCACGTGGACCGCACCACCACCCGTCCGCACGGACGCCGCGCGGACGGACGCCGTCTGCTCGGCGGCGCACTCGCGCTCGCCGTCGGCTCCGGGCTCGTCCTCGTCGGCGGAGCCGGCACCGCGCAGGCGGCGGACGTCAACGTCGCCAAGAACGCCGGGTTCGAGAACGGGCTCACCAACTGGTCCTGTTCCGCCGGGAGCGGCGCCGTCGTCTCCTCGCCCGTCCACACCGGGACCGGCGCGCTCAGGGCCACCCCGGCCGGTCTCGACTACGCCCAGTGCGCGCAGACCGTGGCCGTGAAGCCCAACTCGACGTACACGCTGAGCGCCTGGGTCCAGGGCGGCTACGCCTACCTCGGCGCCACCGGCACCGGAACCACCGACGTCTCCACCTGGACGCCCGACAGCTCCTCCTGGAAGCAGCTCACCACCACCTTCACCACCGGCGCGTCCACCACGTCCGTGCAGATCTGGACCCACGGCTGGTACGGCACCTCCCCCTACCTCGTCGACGACGTGAGCGTCTTCGGACCCGACGGGGGCGGCGGCCAGGACCCCGACCCGACCGCCCCGGCCACCCCGGCCGGCCTCGCCGCCGGCACGGTCACCAGCAGCTCCGTCGCCCTCAGCTGGGGCGCGGTCAGCGGCGCCACCGCCTACAAGGTGTACCGGGACGGCGCCAACCCGCAGACGGTCACCGGCACGTCGACCACGATCACCGGGCTCACCGCCGACACCGCGTACCAGTTCCAGGTCTCCGCGACGAACTCCGCGGGCGAGTCCGCGAAGTCCGCCGCCGTGTCCGCCCGTACGGCCAAGGCCACCGACCCGGGCCCGGGCCCGGCCGTGCCCAAGCACGCCGTCACCGGCTACTGGCAGAACTTCGACAACGGCGCCGCCAAGCAGAAGCTGCGGGACGTCCAGGCCGCGTACGACATCATCGCCGTCTCGTTCGCCGACTCGACGGCCACGCCCGGCCAGATCGCCTTCAACCTCGACCCGGTCATCGGCTACGCCTCGACCGCCGACTTCAAGGCCGACATCGCGGCCAAGAAGGCGGCCGGCAAGTCCGTGATCCTCTCGGTCGGCGGCGAGAAGGGCAACGTCACCATCAACAGTGACGCCACCGCCACCGCCTTCGCCGACAGCGCGTACGCCCTGATGCAGGAGTACGGCTTCAACGGGATCGACATCGACCTGGAGCACGGCGTCAACGCCACGTACCTCACGAAGGCGCTCCGCCAGCTCTCCGCCAAGGCGGGCTCCTCCCTGGTCCTGACGATGGCCCCGCAGACCATCGACATGCAGAACACGGGCTCGGAGTACTTCAAGACCGCGCTCGCCGTGAAGGACATCCTCACGGTGGTCAACACCCAGTACTACAACAGCGGTTCGATGCTCGGCTGCGACGGCAAGGTCTACAGCCAGGGCTCGGTGGACTTCCTCACCGCGCTCGCCTGCATCCAGCTCCAGGGCGGCCTCGACCCGTCGCAGGTCGGCCTGGGCGTCCCCGCCTCCACGCGGGGCGCGGGCAGCGGCTACGTCGACCCGCAGGTCGTGAACAACGCGCTCGACTGCCTGACCAGGGGCACCGGCTGCGGCACCTTCAAGCCGGCCCAGACCTGGCCGTCGCTGCGCGGCGCCATGACCTGGTCGACCAACTGGGACGCGACGGCCGGCAACGCCTGGTCGAACGCGGTGGGCCCGAAGGTGCACGGCCTGCCGTAAGGCCCGTCCGACAGCGCAGCGCCGCCGCTCCCCCGGCGGCGCTGTGCCGTTCCCTCGGGCAGGCCTCAGGCGGGCCTCACGCGGGCAGGTAGTGGCGCAGCACCGGGTCGAGCAGGCGGACCCAGCCCTCGACCCGGGCGGCGCTGCGGCCGTCGACCTCGCAGTCGTAGGACGAGCCGTCGTAGAGGGTGACGGCGAGGCGCAGCACCCGGCCGCGCCGGATGCGCTCGTACCGTACGGCCCCGACCTCGTCCCAGAGGAAGTCGGCCTCCTCGCCG
>NZ_MWIG01000248.1:0-20057 GCF_002156145.1 Streptomyces sp. NRRL B-24572
CCGGATGTGGGACGGACAGTTCTCCGCTCTGGCCGCGGCGGGACACCGCGTCGTCCGCTGCGACCTCCGCGGCTTCGGCGACAGCCCGATCGACGCCCCGCACACCCACGCCGAGGACGTCCGCGCGCTCCTCGACCACATCGGAGCCGAGCGCGCCGCCGTCGTCGGCTCCGATGTGGTCGAGGAGCGCGCGGACGTCCTCGGCGTGGGTGTGCGGGGCGTCGATCGGGCTGTCGCCGAAGCCGCGGAGGTCGCAGCGGACGACGCGGTGTCCCGCCGCGGCCAGAGCGGAGAACTGTCCGTCCCACATCCGGCGGTCGCAGACCCCGGAGTGCAGCAGGACGACGGTCGAGGGGCCTGTACCGGCCAGGTCATGAGAGAGCGTCACCCGCCGACCCTAAGCGCGGGCGCGCGGCCGGGCCACCCATGAGGCACCCCACACGCATGCGACTTGAACACGTTCAAGAGGAGGTCTACAGTCATGACCGCCAGCTTTTGAACGCGTTCAAGGGAGGGTGGGGCATGGACCTCACTGTCGTCGCGTACATCGTCTACCTGCTGATCAGCGTGGCCCTCACCGTCTGGGTCGCCCGCACGCTCAGCCGCAACGGAAGGATCTTCCTCTCCGACGTCCTGCACGGGAACGAGAAGCTCGCGGACGCCGTCAACCACCTCCTGGTGGTCGGCTTCTACCTCGTCAACTTCGGCTTCGTCGCCCTCTACCTGAGCCAGGACGCCGCCGTCCTCGACGCCCGGGCGCTCTTCGAGGCCCTCTCCGTCAAGCTCGGAGTGGTCCTGCTCGTCCTCGGCGTGATGCACCTCGGCAACGTGTACGTGCTCAACAAGATCCGCCGCCGCGGGGTCATGGAGCGCGAGCAGGTGCCGCCGGTCGGCCCGCAGGGCTGGACCAAGACGCCCCAGGGCCCCTGGGCCCCGCCCGCGCCGCAGGCCTGATCACCGTGTCGACCCCGGCGCGCCCCACGACCCCCGTGGGACACCTGACCGTGCTGTACGACGCCGACTGCCCGCTCTGCGTGCACCTCAGGCACTGGCTGCTGCGCCAGCGGCAGCTCGTCCCGCTCGGCCTCGTACCGGCCGGCTCGCAGCAGGCACGGCGCCTCTTCCCGGACCTCGACCACGCCGCCACGCTGCGGGAGATCACCGTGATCGGGGACCGGGGCCAGGTCTACCGCGAGACCTCCGCCTGGATCGTCTGCCTCTGGGCCCTGGCCGACCACCGGCCCAGGGCCCACTGGCTCGCCACCCCCGCCGGACGGCCCTTCGCCCGGGCGACCGTCCTGGCCGCCGCGAAGTGGCGCGAGGCCCTCAAGGGGCCCGGACAGGAAGACGGACCCTGCGGGGACGGGCACTGCGAGGTGCCCGGTCCGCCCGGTTAGGCTCGGGTCCGTGACGGAAGAGAAGAAGGCCGAAGAGAAGAAGGCCCCCAAGAGCGAGCAGACCCGCACGCTCATCCTCGAAACCGCGCTCCGGCTGTTCCAGGAGCGCGGTTACGACAAGACGACCATGCGGGCCATCGCCCAGGAGGCCGGGGTCTCCGTCGGCAACGCGTACTACTACTTCTCCTCCAAGGAGCACCTGGTCCAGGGCTTCTACGACCGGATCGCCGAGGAGCACCAGGCGGCCGTCGAGCCCATCCTGACCGGCGACGAGAAGGACCTGACCGCCCGGATCCGCGGGGTCTACCTCGGCTGGCTCGACATCGCGGAGCCGTACCACGAGTTCGCGGCCCAGTTCTTCAAGAACGCCGCCGACCCGGACAGCCCGCTCAGCCCCTTCTCCCCCGAGTCGGAGGGCCCGCGCGAGGCCGCGATCGAGGTGCACCGGCGGGTCATCTCCGGCGCCTCGGTCAAGGTCGACCCGGAACTGAAGGAAGCGCTCCCGCAGTTGCTGTGGCTCCAGCAGATGGGCCTGGTGCTGTTCTGGGTGTACGACCGCTCGGAGGGCGCGGCGAACAGCCGGCGCCTCGTCGAGCGCCTCGCGCCGGTCACCGCCCGCGCGATCTCGCTCTCCCGCTTCCGGATCCTGCGCCCGCTGGTCAAGGAGACCCACGAGCTGCTCTCCGACTTCATGCCGACGGCGGCCGGAATGGCGGCTTCGGGCAAGCCCAAGAAGAAGGCGAGCCCGAAGCCGTGACCGGAAGCCGGGACCTGGCCTTCGGGTCAGGTCTTAGATCCAGCTGAGCTCCCACAGGCGCCAGATGCCCGTGCCGTCCGTCAGGTACTGGGAGCCGGTGACCGCCTCCGTGGAGAGGACGTAGTCCGTCTTCTGCCACAGCGGGACGAGCGGGACGTCGGTGGCGACCTCGTTCTGGATCTCCTTGAAGTCGTTCGTCGCGCGGCCCCGGTCGCTGTACTGCTGCGTCGAGGCGATCAGGCTGTCGATCGTCTTGCTGGAGAAGCCGTTGTGCAGGGTGTTCTTCGTGCCGACGAGCGGCGCGGTGAAGCTGTCGGAGTCGGGGAAGTCGGGGAGCCAGCCCACGGGGTAGATGTCGTAGCTGCCCTTCGCGTACCCCTTCTGGAAGCTCTGCCAGTCGGCCTCGACGAGCTTCACCTTGAAGAGGCCGCTCTCCTCCAGCTGCCGCTTGATCTCGGCGGCCTCGGCGGCGTACGTGGCGTCCTTGCGGTAGCCGAAGGTGAACTCCACCGGCGTCTTGATCCCGGCGTTCCCCAGGAGCTTCTTCGCCTTCTTCGCGCTCGGCTCCGGGTAGAGGTCGTAGAAGGAGGTGCTGTGGCCGACGAAGCCCTGCGGGATGAGGGAGTAGAGCGGCTCGACCGTGCCCTTGTAGGCGCCCTCGGTGATCGCCGGGCGGTCGATGACGGCGGCGACGGCCTGCCGCACGGCCTTGTCGGCCATGGGCGAGCCGGGCCGGACGTTGAAGTTGAGGTTGCGGATCTCGGCGCTCTCCGCCTCGTTGATCCGGGTCCCGTCCTTGGTGTCCAGCTTCGCGATGAAGTCCGGCGGGAGCTGCCGGTGCGTCACCTGGACCTCCTTCGCCTTCCAGGCGGTGGCGAGGTCCGCGGACTGGCCGTAGTACTTCACGAGGACCGTGTGACCGGCCTTGGTGATGGCGCCCTTGTACTTCGGGTTGGGCTGCAGGAGCGCGGACTGGCCCTCCTTGTACTCCTTGAGGACGTACGGCCCCGAGCCGTCGACCGCGAAGTCCGTCCGCAGCCGGTCGGCCGGGTAGTGGTCCTTGTCCACGATCGAGCCGGCGCCCGTGGCGACCTTCAGCGGGAACGTGGCGTCACGGCCGCTCAGGTGGAAGGTGACCGTACGGCCCTCGGCCGAGACGTTCTTCAGGGTCGGGAAGAGCGGCTGCGGACCGACGTCCGTCTTGATGCGCAGCATCCGCTCGAAGGAGTACTTGACGTCCTCGGCGGTGATCTTGCGCCCGTTGGCGAAGGTGAGGTCGTCGCGGAGCGTGCACTGGTACGCCGTGAGCCCGGAGCCCAGGAACTTGCAGCTCTCGGCGGCGTCCGGAACCGGCTGGCTGAGGCCCGGCTTGAACGTCAGCAGCGACTGGAAGACGTTGCTGTACATCGCCCAGGAACCGGCGTCGTACGCGCCGGCCGGGTCGAGTGAAGTGACCTCGTCGGTCGTGCCGACGGTGATCGGGTCGGTCCGCTCGCCGTCGGAGGGCAGGAGTTGCCAGCCCCCCACTCCGGCGGCCACCAGTACTCCACAAGTGATGAGGATCCGCAGACGGACCGTCGACCGCATTGCCGTGCTTCCTTTTTTTGGTACCACCCCAGATGCGACGGCCCCCGGAAACGCCGCGATGGCTGAATCTCATCACACGGGTTTCACGGGGGGAAGGGAAAACTTTCACATCACAGGTATATGTCCGGGATATGAGACTTTAAGTCGATGAGCAGCACGTATCGGTCTCTGCGCAAGGAGTGACGTCGTCCGTTTCAGGCCCTTTTCGACGCGAGTTCGACGATCGTGATGTCCGACGGCGCCCCCACCCGGACCGGTGGCCCCCAGGCGCCCGCGCCCCGCGAGACGTACAGCTGGGTGTCGCCGTACCGCTCGAGCCCGGCGACGGTCGGGTTGGCCAGTTCGGCGAGGTAGTTGCCGGGCCAGAGCTGGCCGCCGTGGGTGTGACCGGAGAGCTGGAGGTCCACGCCGTGGCGTACGGCGTCGTGGACGACGATCGGCTGGTGCGCGAGGAGCACGGCGGCGCGGGCCCGGTCGCGGTCGCCCAGGGCCCTCGCGAAGTCGGGGCCCCGGCCCTCGCTCTCCCCCGCGACGTCGTCGACGCCGGCGAGGTCGAAGCCGGCCGGGATCTCCACGCGCGCGTTGCGCAGCGGGTGCAGGCCGAGCTCGCGGACGTGGTCGACCCAGGCGTCGGCGCCCGAGAAGTACTCGTGGTTGCCGGTCACGAAGAAGGAACCGTGCCGGGCACGGAGCCGGGCGAGCGGCTCGGCGGCCGGGCCGAGGTTCTCGACGGTCCCGTCGACGAGATCGCCGACGACGGCGATCAGATCGGGCTGGGTGGCGTTGATCGTGTCCACGATCCGCTGGGTGTGGGCGCGGCCCAGGATCGGCCCGAGGTGGATGTCGGACACGACGGCGATCCGGTAGCCGTGCGCGGCGCGCGGAATCTTGGCGAGCGGCACGGTGACCCGCTTGACCCGGGGCCCGCGCAGCACGCCGTACGTGCCGTACCCGACGGTCCCGACGGCGACGGCGGCGGCGGACCCCGCGACGACGCGGGAGACGAAGAGCCGCCGGGAGACGTCGGCGGGGGCGGCCGCCTCGACCGGGCCGGCCGCGGCCTCGGCCTCGGGCACGGACGCGGACGCGGGCTCGGACGCGGGCTCAGGCTCGGACGCGGGCTCGGGCTCGGGCTCGGGCAGGGATACGGGTGCGGGGACCGGCGCGGCCGCCGGTACGGGCTCCGCCGGTGCGGCGGCGGCCGCACGGCGCCCCAGCCAGGCCCTCAGGAGCGGCCGGACGGCCTCGCCGACCACCAGGGCCAGGACCAGGTACAGGAGCACGGCGAGCCAGAGGAAGCCCGGCCAGGCGACCGCCTGCTGGAACAGGAAGGGCGCGCCCGCCCGCGAGGAGACCAGGGCCGCGAGCGAGAGCAGCGGCAGCGCCACGACGGCGACCGTACCGAGCCGGCGCGCGAGGCTCCCGGCCGCCGTGACGTCCCGCACGAGGCGCCGCCACACGTACCAGTGGACCGCACCGAGCAGCGCGAGCACCACGACCAGGACCAGCAGAAAGACGACCACGCCGCCGGAACCCCTCTTCTAGGCGTCCGCGCGGCGCGCGGCGCGCACCCCGCGCAACCCGATCACGCCGATCACCGTCCCCAGGACGAAGGACGTGACGGCGAGCAGCAGGTGAACCCAGAAGTAGGCCGTCGGATCGCCCGCGTCGTCGAAGGCGAGACCGCTCCCGTCGTTCCAGAGGTTCTTGACGAAGGTGACCCAGATGAAGACGGACCACACCCCGAAGGCGAGCAGGAACCAGGAGACACGGCTGCTGAGCTTCATGACCCCAGTATCACCATCCGTCTCCCGACCCCCGCTTCCGGGTGGACGAGCGCGGGTGAACCGCCTGCCGGGGTTCGGATCGGTGTTGCGTACCTGTACGTTCTCGACCGTGTCTGCTTCGAAGAAGACCGCTTGGGCGGTCGCCGCTGCTGTGCTCCTGCCGCTCGTCACCGCCGCGCCCGCGGCCCACGCGGACGGAAAGGACGGGAAGGACAAGCAGCCCAAGCCTCCCGCCATGATGTCCACGGTCGGGGGCGCCCTGCTCAGCAGGCCGGGGACGCAGGTGCAGCTCGGTCCCGGTGCCCCGGTGCTGCCGAAGGAGCTGTCCGGCCGTTCCTGGATCGTCGCGGACGCGGAGAGCGGCCAGGTCCTCGCCGCGCACAACGCGCACTGGCGGCTCGCCCCGGCCTCCACGCTCAAGATGCTCTTCGCCGACACGCTCCTGCCGAAGTTCACCAGGACGCAGAACCACCTGGTCACCAGCCATGACCTGGCCGGGATAGGAGAGGGCTCCAGCCTGGTCGGCATCAAGGAGAAGCAGACCTACAGCGTCCACGACCTGTGGCTCGGCGTCTTCCTCCGCTCCGGCAACGACGCCGTGCACGTGCTGACCAGCATGAACAACGGCCTCAAGCAGACCGTGAAGGACATGAACGACCACGCGGCCGAGCTCCAGGCCCTCGACACGAACGTGGTCTCCCCGGACGGCTACGACGCCGTGGGCCAGGTCTCGTCCGCGTACGACCTGACGCTCATCGCCCGCAACGGCATGCGGAAGCCGGACTTCCGTGAGTACGCCGCCACGTCCCGCGCCGCCTTCCCCGGCGAGGCCAAGCCGGGCAAGAAGCGCGAGACCTTCGAGATCCAGAACACCAACCGGCTCCTCACCGGCGACATCGGCGTCGAGCCGTACCAGGGCATCGCCGGGGTCAAGAACGGCAACACCACGCACGCGGGCGCGACCTTCACCGGGGTCGCCGAGCGCAACGGCAGGGTCCTGCTCGTCACCGTCATGAACCCCTCCTCGAAGGAGTCGCACGCCGTCTACCGGGAGGCCGCCCGGCTGCTCGACTGGGGCTTCGCGGCCTCCGGGAAGGTGACGCCGGTGGGCGAACTGGTGCCGCCCCGCTCGGAACGCACGACGCCCACCGCCCCGGACGACGGCACCGCTCCGGCGCCCGGCAAGAACGCCCCCAAGACGCCGGCCCAGGCGACCGCCGCCGCCCCCGAGAAGTCCGGCGGGATCGGGATCGCGCTGGCCGTGGCGGGCGGCGTCCTCGTCCTCCTGGCCGCGGCGGTCTTCCTCGTCAACCGGCGCTGGCCGCTGGCCGCGACGGCGGCCCGTCGTCGCCGCTCCGAGGGGACTCAGGAGTCGCAGGAGACCCAGGGGTCTTCTTCCGACGTGAATCCCTGACCGTCCACGCCGCGCAGAACAGCAGCAGCTTCGCGGTGAGGTTGATCCAGAGGAGCAGGGCGACCGGGACGCCGAACGCCCCGTACATCGACTTCGCCGCGACCCCCTTCATGTAGCCGCCGAGCAGCAGCTTCAGCAGCTCGAAGCCGACCGCGCCCATCAGCGCCGCCACCAGGAGGTCCCGGCGGCGCGGTTCGACGCCCGGCAGCAGCGTCAGCACGTACAGCAGGATGAGGAAGTCGGCGACGACCGCGACGAGGACCGCCGCCGCCTGGAGCAGGTAGCCGCCCGCCCCCTCACCCGAGATGCCGAGCCGGTCGGCGCTCCAGCCGACGGCGGTGGAGCCGAGCCAGGACGCGGCGAGCGAGCCGACCACGACGCCGCCGAGGCCGAGGAGGATCAGCCCGTCCTTGCCCTTGAGCAGGAACGGGTTGCCCTCGACCGCGTCGAGCCCCCAGACCGCGCGCAGACACTCCCGCATGGAGCCGATCCAGCTGACGCCGGTGACGAACAGGACGGCGCCGGCGACGAGCCCGATGGTGCCGGCGTTCGCGACGAGCCCGGCGATGTCGAGCTGGTCGGAGATACCGGGCACCTGGTCGCTGATCTTCTTCTCGATCGAGCCGAGCTGATCCGGCGTGAGGAGCGCGGCGCCGATCGCGGCGGCGACCGTGATCAGCGGGAACAGGGCGATGAAGGAGATGAAGGTGATCGCGGCGGCGAGCCGGGTCCAGTGCGCCTCGTCGAGGGTCTCGTACGCGCGCCAGGCGTGGGTCCGCATGAGGCGGGCGATCCACGGGCCGATGACGGGGAGCTTGGTCAGCCAGTCCATGTCGTACGTTCCACTCCTCGCGCCGTCGGACCACCCGGGTACGAGAATCCCCCGGCGGGGCTCACAGACCCGCGACCGACATCCCGTACAGCGCGGCCCAGGCCAACCCGATGACGGCGAGCGGCCGGTCGCGCAGCACGACGTCCTCGGGCGCGCCCGCCGTGCCCCGGTCGGCGAAGACCGCGTACCGCAGGACCCCCAGGACGAAGGCGGCCACGGAGAGCTGACGCCACGGCAGCGACGTCTCCACCGGACCCGCCTCCAGGGCCCACAGACAGTATCCGAGGACGGCGGTGCCGGCCGCCAACTGCCAGACGAACCGCAGGTATCCCGTCGTGTACTGGGTGAGCAGCGCGCGCGTGGCGCCCTCGGCGCCCTCCATCTGGACGGCCTCCGAGTACCGCTTGGCGGCGACCATGAAGAGCGCGCCGAACCCGGTCGTGATGAGGAACCAGCGGGAGAGCGGGATGCCGAGCGCCACCCCGCCGATCATCGCCCGCATCAGGAAGCCGGTGGCGACGACGGCGAGGTCGACGACGAGGACGTGTTTGAGGCGGACGCAGTACGCGATCTGCATGACGAGGTACGCGACGAGCAGGGCGGCGGTCAGCGGGCCGCACAGCAGCGCGGCGGCGACGGCGGCCCCGAGGGCGAGGAGGATCCCGGTGCCGGTGGCGAGGGCGGCGGACACCTGGCCCGAGGCCACGGGGCGGCGGCACTTGACCGGGTGGGCGCGGTCGGCCTCGGCGTCGCGCGCGTCGTTGAGGAGGTAGACGGCGGAGGCGGCGGCCGTGAACAGGGCGAAGACGAGGGCGAGTCGGGCCCCGGTCTGCCAGGAGCCGAGCCGGCCGGCGGCGGCGGGCGCGGCGAGGACGAGCACGTTCTTGACCCACTGGCGGGGCCGTGCGGTCCTGACGAGCCCGAGCACCCGTCCGCCACGCGCCCGCGCGGGCGGGTGGCGGACGACGGCGGGGGCGTCGAGCACGGCGGTCGTCCCGCTCCGCCCGCTCACGAGAGGACGTCCCCACGCGCGCGCGTGACGGGGGCGAGGAGGCGGCCTGCCGCAGCCGGGAGGCGGCGCCCCGCGGCGGCTGTGGCCGGGGCCGGGAGGCGACGGCCCGCGCCGACCAGGGCCGGGGCCAGGAGGCCGCCGCCCGCCGGGGCCGGGGGCAGGAGGCGGCCGCCCGCCGCTGCCGTGGTGGCGCCGAGCAGGACGCCGGCGGCGATGTCGCTCGGGTAGTGGACGCCGACGACCAGGCGGGAGAGGCACATCGCGCCGGCCAGCGGGGCGGCGAGCCGGCCGGCGGTCGGGTGGAGGGC
Organism: Streptomyces sp. NRRL B-24572; assembly: GCF_002156145.1. NCBI lineage: Bacteria > Bacillati > Actinomycetota > Actinomycetes > Kitasatosporales > Streptomycetaceae > Streptomyces > Streptomyces sp. NRRL B-24572. Next base: position 9,095 of record NZ_MWIG01000248.1, read on the forward strand.
GCCGAAGGCGACGACCGCGGCGGCGGCCGAGGTGGCGTGGGAGCTGGGGAAGGAGTGCCGGCCGGCCGTACGGACCAGGGGCTCGTACGTGTCCGGGGCCGGCCGGGGCCGCCGCACGAGCCGTTTGACGCCCATGCTCGCCAGGTGCGCGCCGGCGATCAGGGCGGTGCTCCGCAGCCAGCCGCTCCGGCGCGGTCGGTCGAGGGCGGCGGCGGTGAGCCCGGCGGCCAGCCAGAGGGCGCCGTGCTCGCCGCCGAGGGAGAGGCCCCGGGCGGCGGCGGCCACGCCCGGGCGCTGTCCGCAGCGGCGCAGGGCGGCGAGCAGGCGGTGCTCGGCGAGGGTCAAGGCCGACTCGGGGCCTGGCGCGGCCGGGCCCCGGCCCGCCTGGCGCTCCCCCTCGGGCACGGCCCCGCCGGAGCCACCGGGCCGCTCGGCCGTGGCCGGCCCCGGACCCGGCCCCGGCCCCGGCCCCGGCCCCGGCCCCGGACCATCGGGCCGCCCAGCGCCGTCGTTCCCCGTCTCCCCGATCGGACCGGCCGTGGCCGGGCCCGCCGCGCCGGGCCGCCCCGTGGCGGCACGCCCCGGCCCACGGGCTGCCTCGCCCCGGCCCGGGCCCGCGCCCGGGTGCTCGGTGGCGCTCCCGGTCTCGGGGTGCCCGGGCGCGGCCCGTGTCGCTTCACGCATCCGTGGTGCCCCCTGTCGGGCCTCGCCGTTCCGGTCGGTCAACGCGACTTTCGCGCGGGCCGCGGTCGAGGGCACGAGGTCTCTTTCATGACACTCGTTTAATCACCCATTTCGACGAACGGCCACGTAATACCGACATAAGGCACATTCACGGCTATACGGTCACCATCATGGCTGTCGAGACCCACGTCCTGGACGACGACTGCGAAGCGATCACCGGCTGGGGCCGCACCGCCCCCACCCTCGCGCGCGTGCAGCGGCCCCGCGGGCACGCCGAGGTCGCGGAGGCCCTCCGGACCTGCGGCCCCCGGGGCACCGTCGCCCGCGGTCTCGGCCGGGCGTACGGCGACGCCGCCCAGAACGCCGGCGGCACCGTCCTCGACATGACCGGCCTCGACCGGATCCTGGCCGTCGACACCACCGCCGGGCTCGTCGTCTGCGAGGCCGGCGTCAGCCTGCACCGGCTGATGGAGGCGCTGCTGCCGTTCGGCTGGTTCGTCCCGGTCACCCCCGGCACCCGGTACGTGACCGTCGGCGGCGCGATCGGCGCCGACATCCACGGCAAGAACCACCACGTCTCGGGTTCCTTCGGCCGGCACGTGACCGCGCTCGAACTCCTCACCGCCGACGGCGAGATCAGGACCGTGGTGCCGGGGACGACGCTGTTCGACGCGACCACCGGCGGCATGGGCCTGACCGGGGTGATCCTCTCCGCCACCCTGCGGCTGCTGCCCGTCGAGACCTCCCTCGTGCGCGTGGACACCGAACGCGTCCCCGACCTCGACGAGCTGATGGCCCGGCTCACCGCCACCGACCACGCGTACCGCTACTCCGTCGCCTGGATCGACCTGCTCGCCCGCGGCGCCGCCACCGGCCGCGCCGTCCTCACGCGCGGCGACCACGCCCCGTATGACACGCTCCCCCGCCGCCACCGGGCCCGCCGCGATCCGCTCGCCTTCCGCCCCGGGCGGCTGCCCGCGCCGCCGCCGTACGTCCCCGGCGGGCTGCTCGGGCGGACGTCCGTGGGGCTGTTCAACGAACTCTGGTACCGCAAGGCCCCCCGCGCCGCCACCGGCCGCCTCCAGTCGCTGCCGGCCTTCTTCCACCCCCTCGACGGCGTCCCCCACTGGAACCGGGTCTACGGGCCCGGCGGCTTCGTCCAGTACCAGTTCGTCGTCCCGTACGGGCAGGAGGACGCCCTCCGGCGGATCGTGCGGCGGATCGCGGACCACCGCTGTCCGTCCTTCCTCGCCGTCCTGAAACGGTTCGGCTCGGGCGATCCCGGCTGGCTCTCCTTCCCGCTCCCCGGCTGGACCCTCGCCCTCGACCTCCCCACCGGCCTCCCCGGCCTGGGCCGCTTCCTCGACGCGCTCGACGAGGAGGTCGTGGGCGCCGGCGGCCGCATCTACCTCGCCAAGGACTCCCGGGTCCGGCCGGAGGTGCTCGCCGCCATGTACCCCCGGCTCGACGAGTTCCGGGCACTGCGCGCCGCGCTCGACCCCCGGTCCGTCCTCACCTCGGACCTCGCCCGCCGTCTCGCCCTCTGAGGAGTACCCACCATGAAGGACGCCTTCGGTGCCCCGCAGTCCCTGCTCGTCCTCGGCGGCACCTCCGAGATCGGGCTCGCCACCGCCCGCCGGCTGATCGCGCGCCGCACGCGCGTGGTGTGGCTGGCCGGCCGCCCCTCCCCCGCGCTCACGGCCGCCGCCGACTCGCTGCGCGCGCTCGGCGCGGACGTGCACACCGTGCCCTTCGACGCGCTCGACACCGAGTCGCACGAGGAACGGCTCGGGAAGGTCTTCACGGAGGGCGACGTCGACATGGTGCTGCTCGCCTTCGGCGTCCTCGGCGACCAGGCCCGCGACGAGTCCGACCCGGTCGCCGCCGTCCGGGTCGCGCAGACCAACTACACCGGCGCCGTCTCGGCCGGTCTGGTGTGCGCGGGCGCGCTCCAGGCGCAGGGGCACGGCTCCCTGGTGGTGCTCTCCTCGGTGGCGGGCGAGCGGGCCCGCCGCGCCAACTTCATCTACGGCTCGTCGAAGGCGGGCCTCGACGCCTTCGCCCAGGGCCTCGGGGACGCGCTGCACGGCACGGGCGTGCACGTCATGGTCGTACGGCCCGGGTTCGTGCGCTCGAAGATGACGGCCGGGCTCGCTCAGGCGCCGCTCGCGACGACCCCGGAGGCGGTCGCGGCCGCGATCGAGCTGGGGCTGCGGCGGCGCTCGGAGACGGTGTGGGTGCCGGGGGCGCTGCGGATGGTGATGACGGCGGTACGGCACATGCCGAGGCCGCTGTTCCGACGCCTGCCGGTGTGACCGCCCGCGGCTAGGCCGTCGGCGTCGGCTCGTCGACCGGGCTGCCGCCCTGCGCCGGGACCGCCGAGATCGGGCGGCCGCTGCCGAACTCGTAGTCGTACAGCTTCCGCCAGATCCCGTCCGGTCCCTGCTCGTACAGCGCGAAGGAGCGGCAGGTCCAGGCCGCCTCGTACCCGGCGAGCTCCTCGAACGCCCGGTCCATCCCCTCCTCGGAGATGCCGTGCGCCACGGTGACGTGCGGGTGGTACGGGAACTGCAGCTCGCGCGCGAGGGGACCGGCCTCGTCGCGGATCAGGTGCTGGAGCCGGTTGCAGAGGGACACGCCCTCCGCCAGCTTCACGAAGACGACCGGGGAGATCGGCCGGAAGGTCCCGGTGCCCTCCAGGCGCACGGGGAACGGCTGGTGGCCGGCGGCGACGCCCGCGAGGTGCGCCTCGATCTCCGGCAGCCGCTCCTCGGGGACCTCGGTCGGCGGGACCAGGGTGACGTGCGTGGGGATGCCGTACGCGGCCGGGTCCCCGAAGCCGGCGCGCCGCTCCTGGAGCAGGCTGCCGTAGGGCTCCGGGACCGCGATCGAAACGCCGAGCGTTACGGTCCCCACGTCGTTCTCCTCCGTCGTCCGTCGAGATGTGTACGGGTGGTGCAGCCGCCAGTGTGCGGCCTGCACCACCCTTTCGGCCAGGGTCCTCGGACTCAGTGCTTCGCGGGCAGGAAGCCCATCCGCTCGTACGTCTGCGCCAGCGTCTCCGCGGCGACCGCGCGGGCCTTCTCCGCTCCCTTGGCCAGGACCGAGTCCAGCGTCTCCGGGTCGTCCAGGTATTCCTGCGTGCGGGCCCGGAACGGCGTGACGAAGTCCACCATGACCTCGGCGAGGTCCGTCTTCAGCGCGCCGTACATCTTGCCCTCGTAGCCCTTCTCCAGGTCGGCGATGCTCGTCCCGGTGAGGGTGGACATGATGCCGAGCAGGTTGGAGACGCCGGCCTTGTTCTCCGGGTCGAAGCGGATCACCGTGTCGGTGTCGGTGACGGCGCTCTTGACCTTCTTCGCGGTGACCTTCGGGTCGTCCAGGAGGTTGATCAGGCCCTTCGGCGAGGACGCCGACTTGCTCATCTTGATCGTCGGGTCCTGGAGGTCGTAGATCTTCCCCGTCTCCTTGAGGATGTACGGCGCGGGGATCGTGAACGTCTCGCCGAAGCGGCCGTTGAAGCGCTCCGCGAGGTCGCGGGTCAGCTCGATGTGCTGGCGCTGGTCCTCGCCGACCGGAACCTGGTCGGCCTGGTAGAGCAGGATGTCCGCGACCTGGAGGATCGGGTACGTGAAGAGGCCGACGCTCGCGTTGCCGGCGCCCTGCTTGGCGGACTTGTCCTTGAACTGGGTCATGCGGGAGGCCTCGCCGAAGCCGGTGAGGCAGTTCATGACCCAGGCGAGCTGTGCGTGCTCGGGGACGTGGCTCTGGATGAAGAGGGTGCAGCGCTCGGGGTCGAGACCGGCGGCGAGCAGCTGGGCGGCGGCGAGCCGGGTGTTGGCGCGCAGCTCGGCGGGGTCCTGCGGGACCGTGATCGCGTGCAGGTCGACGACCATGTAGAAGGCGTCGTGGGTCTCCTGCAGGGCGACCCACTGGCGGACGGCGCCGAGGTAGTTGCCGAGGTGGAACGAGCCTGCGGTGGGCTGGATTCCGGAGAGCACACGGGGACTGTCAGAGGCCATGCACATCATTCTCTCAGGTGTGGGACCCGATCCCATCAAGGCCGGTGAGACGCGCGACACAATCCCCCGCTCCCGAAGGGGCGGGGGACGACGGGTCGGGCGCCGGGGGTGCGTCAGACGGGGAGGCCCGGGGCCGGGTAGGCGGCCATCAGGTCGGCGACCTCCGCGCGGACGGCGGCGAGGGTCTCCTCGTCGCCCGTGCCCGCGGCGGCCACCGCGCGGTCGATCCACTCGGCGACCTGCGGCATGTGCGCGACGGTCAGGCCGCGGGAGGTGAGGGACGGGGTGCCGATGCGGATGCCGGAGGGGTCGAAGGGCTTCCGGGGGTCGTAGGGGACGGTGTTGTAGTTGACGACGATCCCGGCCCGGTCGAGGGCCTTCGCGGCGATCTTGCCGGGGACCTGCTTCGGGGTGAGGTCGATCAGGATCAGGTGGTTGTCGGTGCCGCCGGAGACCAGGTCGAAGCCGCGCGCGAGGAGCGCCTCGGCGAGGGCCTTGGCGTTGGCGACGACGGCGTGGGCGTAGTCGCGGAAGGAGGGCTGGGAGGCCTCGCGGAGGGCGACGGCGATGGCGGCGGTGGTCTGGTTGTGCGGGCCGCCCTGGAGGCCGGGGAAGACGGCCTTGTCGAGGGCCTTGGCGTGCTCCTCGGTGGACATGAGCATCGCGCCGCGCGGGCCGCGGAGGGTCTTGTGGGTGGTCGTGGAGATGACGTCCACGTGCCCGACCGGGGACGGGTGCGCGCCGCCCGCGATGAGGCCGGCGATGTGGGCGACGTCGGCGACGAGGACGGCGCCGGACTCGCGGGCGATCTCGCCGAAGGCGGCGAAGTCGATGGTGCGGGGCAGTGCGGTGCCGCCGCAGAAGATGACCTTCGGGCGCTCCTTGAGGGCGAGCTCGCGGACCTGGTCGAAGTCGATGAGCCCGTTGTCCTTGCGTACGCCGTACTGCACGCCCTGGAACCAGGTGCCGGTGGCGGAGACGCCCCAGCCGTGGGTGAGGTGGCCGCCCATCGGCAGGGCCATGCCCATGACGGTGTCGCCGGGCTGCGCGAAGGCGAGGTAGACGGCGAGGTTGGCCGGGGAGCCGGAGTACGGCTGGACGTTGGCGTGGTCGACGCCGAAGAGGGCCTTGGCGCGCTCGATGGCGAGGGTCTCGACCTGGTCGATGTTCTGCTGGCCCTCGTAGTAGCGGCGGCCGGGGTAGCCCTCGCTGTACTTGTTCTGGAGGACGGTGCCGGAGGCTTCGAGGACGGCGGCGGAGACGTAGTTCTCGCTGGGGATGAGGCGCAGGGTCTCGGCCTGGAGCCGTTCCTCGGCGCCGACGAGGGCGGCGAGCTCGGGGTCGGCGGCGGTGAGCGCGGGGTGCGTGGTGGTCACGGTGGTTCCTCCGGGCGTGCGGTGGACGGTCCCGGGGCTGAGGTGCGCACGGGACCTGGATCCCGTGATGCCCAGGCGGGCGGCACCTCGTGTGGTGGAGCGCGCGCGGCTCCCCCGGGGTCGCTTCCCCGTACGCCAGTCGCCGTGCGTGTTTCCAGGGTAGCTGGCGCGCCGTCGCCGAGGTTTCCCCGTCCGGCATCCGAGCGACGATAAGAAAGGGGCCACAGCCCCCTGGGGACGAGCCGCCCCCCGAGCCGCAGGACGAACGGAGATCCCGTGTCGAGGACAGAAGACGCGATCGCTTCCGCGGACGCGCACAGCGCTCACAACTACCACCCCCTTCCGGTCGTCGTCGCCTCGGCGGACGGCGCCTGGATGACCGATGTCGAGGGCCGCCGCTATCTCGACATGCTCGCCGGGTACTCGGCGCTCAACTTCGGGCACGGCAACCGGCGTCTGATCGACGCCGCGAAGGCGCAGCTGGAGCGGGTGACGCTGACCTCGCGCGCCTTCCACCACGACCGGTTCGCCGAGTTCTGCGCGCAGCTCGCGGAGCTGTGCGGGAAGGAGGCGGTGCTGCCGATGAACACGGGGGCGGAGGCGGTCGAGACGGCCGTGAAGACCGCCCGGAAGTGGGGGTACGAGGTGAAGGGCGTGCCGGACGGGCACGCGAAGATCGTGGTGGCGGCGAACAACTTCCACGGCCGGACGACGACGATCGTGAGCTTCTCGACGGACCACGAGGCGCGGGACCACTTCGGGCCGTACACGCCGGGGTTCGAGATCGTGCCGTACGGGGACCTGACGGCGATGGAGGCGGCGGTCACCGAGAACACGGTGGCGGTGCTCCTCGAACCGATCCAGGGCGAGGCGGGGGTCCTGGTCCCGCCGGCCGGCTATCTGGCGGGGGTGCGGGAGCTGACCCGCCGGAAGAACGTGCTGTTCATGGCGGACGAGATCCAGTCCGGGCTCGGCCGGACGGGCCGGACGTTCGCGTGCGAGCACGAGGGCGTGGTGCCGGACGTGTACGTCCTGGGGAAGGCGCTGGGCGGCGGGGTGGTGCCGGTGTCGGCGGTGGTGGCCGACCGTGACGTGCTCGGGGTGTTCCGGCCGGGCGAGCACGGCTCGACGTTCGGCGGGAACCCGCTGGCCTGCGCGGTGGCCCTGGAGGTGATCGCGATGCTGCGGACGGGCGAGTTCCAGGAGCGGGCGGCGGAGCTGGGCGAGCACCTCCACGCGGAGCTGGGGCTGCTCGTGGGTGGCGGCGCGGTGGAGGCGGTGCGCGGGCGCGGCCTGTGGGCCGGCGTGGACATCGTGCCGTCGAAGGGCACGGGCCGGGAGATCTCGGAGCGGCTGATGGAGCGGGGGGTCCTGGTGAAGGACACGCACGGGTCGACGATCCGGATCGCGCCGCCGCTGGTGATCAGCAAGGAGGACCTGGACTGGGGTCTTGAGCAGTTGAGGGGGGTGCTGTCGGACTGACGGCGCGCACGTCGGGCGCGGACGACGCGCGCGAGGCCGCCGCCTGATGGCGGGGACGCTGCTGCTGGACGGCGAAGGGCTCTCGAAGCTCTACCTCAAGGACCGGCGTGTCCTGGTGCGCGTCGAGGTCGCGGCGGAAAGAGGCGTTCGGGTGGCCACCACCGCGATGACCCGCCTGGAGGCCGACTACGAAGGCGTTCACCCGGCGCGCATCCAATGGGTCCTGTCCCGCATCGACGTGCACGACGTCACCCGTGCCGTGAGTGACGAGGCTGCCGTGCTCCTCCGTGAGCACGGCCTGCATGGGCACGAGTACGCGATCGACTCCGTCCTGGCGGCGGTCGCGCGCCGTGCGGCGGGCCCGGTCCCGTGCTGACCTCGGATCCGGAGGATCTGACGCTGCTCTGCGGCCCGGCCGTCACCGTCCTGAAGATCTGACGCCGGGCCTCGGACAGGCCCCCTACAGGATCACGTGCGGGAGGAAGCGGGCGTACTCGTCGGTGACGAGGCCCGCCGACTCCCGGATGCCGAGCCCCGCCGCCTCGTCCTCGACGACCCACGCGCCGAGCACCACCCGGTTGCCGTCGAAGTCGGGCAGCGGGGCCAGCTCCTGGTAGCAGCAGGCCTCCCCGTCCCGTACGAAGGGCTCCGTGCCGGCCTCGTGCAGGGTGACGCCCGCGCCCTCGCGGCCCAGCAGCGGCTTGGCGACCCAGCCGGTGGTGGCGGCGAGTTCGCGCGGCCCGTCGAGGTAGGCGGGCAGCAGGTTGGGGTGGCCCGGGTTCAGCTCCCACAGGATCGCGAGGAGCGCCTTGTTGGAGAGCAGCATCTTCCAGGCGGGCTCGATCCAGCAGGTGGTGCCGGTGCCGCCGCCGTTGTCGAGGGTGTCCAGGACGTGCCGGCCGAAGCGGTCGGTGGTCAGCCACTCCCACGGGTAGAGCTTGAAGCAGCTGCGGATGAAGCGGAGCCGGTCGTCGACGAAGCGGCGCGAGAGCCGGTCCCAGCCGATCCGCTCGACGGAGAGCATCTCGGTGTCGATCCCGGCCTGCTGGGCGGTCTCGCGCAGGTACGCGACCGTCATCAGGTCCTCGCCGAGCTCGTCGCCGTCCGAGTGGGCGAAGTGCAGGGGGCCGGGCGGCAGCAGGTGGGCCTGGCGCTTCCAGGCGTCGACGAGCCGCTCGTGGAGGGAGTTCCACTGGTCGGCGCCGGGGAACCGTTCCTCCATCCAGAACCACTGCGGGCTCGCGGCCTCCACGAGGGAGGTCGGGGTGTCGGCGTTGTACTCCAGCATCTTGGCCGGGCCGGTGCCGTCGTAGCGAAGGTCGAAGCGGCCGTACAGGGAGGGGAGTTCGGCGCGGCGCCGCCAGGACTCGGCGACCAGGCCCGCCAGCTTCGGGTCGGTGATCCCGAGTTCGGCGAACCGGTTCTGCTCGACGATGTGCTCGGCCGCCGCCAGGCACAGGGCGTGCAGCTCCTCGACGACCTCCTCCAGGGCCTCGACCTCGGGCAGCGAGAAGGAGTAGTACGCGCTCTCGTCCCAGTACGGGCGCAGCGAGCCGTCCGGGTAGCGGGTCAGCGGATAGACGAGCCCCTGCTCCTCGACCGTCTCCTGCCAGCCGGGCCGGGGCTCGATGGTGTGGCGTTCCATGGTGCGTGCCGGCCCGTCTCAGCCGCCGCCGGTGCCGGAGCAGCCGAAGCCGCCGGTGTCCACGGCGGTCTTGTCGAAGCTGCCGCCGCTCACCTTGCGGTCGCGTACGGTGCCGCCGTAGTAGTACGAGCCGCGGTGGGTGGAGCCGTTGTCGTCGTCGCTGCCGCCGCCGCTCCGGCACTCGTAGCTCGGCAGCTCCTCCCGGGTCAGCGGGTCCACGCACCGCTTGTCCGGCTCCGAGCCGCACGCGGTGATCGTCGCCGCGAGCACACCCATCCCGCCGAGCACCACCGTGCTCGACCTCAGCTTCCGCATGTCCGTCGCCTCCCCTTCGCCCTTGCGAACGCGCCGCGACCGCACAGTGTAGGCCGGTGATTTCCGGCCTCTGTTTTCCGGCCGCACGCCCTAGAGTCGGTTCGTGCTCCTCGGGATGATTTGTGCGCTGGCCTCGTCCGTCTGCTTCGGCGCGGCCTCGGTCCTCCAGGCGATGGCCGCCCGTGCCGCCGAGCCGGGGACGGGCAGTGGCGTCGACGTCGCGCTGATGTGGCGGGCCCTGCGGCAGTGGCGCTACCTGGCCGGCCTCGGGGCGGACGGCCTCGGCTTCGTGCTGCAGATCGTGGCGCTGCGGACGCTGCCCATCTACGTGGTGGGCGCGGCGCTCGCCGCGAGTCTGGCGGTCACGGCGGTCATCGCCTCCCGCGTCCTCGAGGTGCGGCTGAGCCGGGTGGAGTGGGGGGCCGTGGCCGTGGTCTGCGCGGGGCTCGCGATGCTGGCGCTCGCCTCCGGCAAGGAGGGGCACCGGGACGTCTCGGAGGCTCTGCGCTGGGCGCTGCTCGGGATCTCCTTCGGGGTCCTGCTGCTCGGCATGGTGGCGGGTCGGCTGCCGGCGCGGTCCCGTGCCCTTGTCCTCGGACTCGGGGCGGGTTTCGGCTTCGGGGTGGTGGAGGTGGCGGTCCGGCTGATCGACGGCATCGACTTCACCGATCCCGTCTGGTACGCGCTCCTCGTCGGCGGCGGGGCCGCGTTCATGCTGCTGACCTCGGCGCTCCAGCGCGGCTCGGTGACGACGGCGACGGCGGGCGCGGTGCTCGGCGAGACGATCGGACCCGCGATCGTCGGGGTGGCCTGGCTGGGGGACCGTACGCGGGAGGGGCTCAACTGGCTGGCGATCCTCGGTTTCGCCGTGGCGGTGGCGGGCTCCCTGACCCTGGCCCGCTTCGGCGAGGCGCCGGCCCCGCAGCCGCATCCGGAGCCGATCGCCCCGTCCTGACCCCCGGCCCTGGAGCCGGTCTTCGCCCCCTGACCCGGCCCTGGAGCCGGTCGCCCCCTGGCCCGGCCCTGGAGCCGGTCGTCGCCCCTGACCGGCCGCGAAAGCCCTCAGGGCAGTACGCCGCACAGGGCCTGGAGGGCGCCCTGCCAGCCGCTGTCCGGGGGTGTGGCGTAGCCGACGACGAGGCCGTCGAGGGTGGGCGGCACCGTGGGGCGGCGGAACCGGTTGACGCCCTGGACGGCGAGGCCGCGCCAGGCGGCGGCCCGCAGGGTGGCCTGCTCGGTGCCGGGCGGGAGGGCCAGGACGGCGTGGAGGCCGGCCGCGATGCCGCTGACCCGGGTCTCCGGGGAGTGCGCGGCGACGGCCGCCACCAGCTGGTCGCGGCGCCGCCGGTAGCGCAGCCGCATCGCCCGTACGTGCCGGTCGTACGCCCCCGAGCGCAGGAACTCCGCGAACGCCAGCTGGTCCGGCGCGCCGGACGACC
>NZ_MWIG01000249.1:0-2663 GCF_002156145.1 Streptomyces sp. NRRL B-24572
GTCGGCGCCCTGGACGGCACGCGCGCCACGGCGATCGCGGACGCCTGCGCCGAGATCCGTGACGGAGCGCTCCACGAGCAGTTCGTGGTCGACCTCTTCCAGGGCGGCGCGGGCACGTCGACCAACATGAACGCCAACGAGGTGATCGCCAACCGAGCCCTCGAACTGCTCGGCCGCTCCCGCGGCGAGTACGCGGCCCTGCACCCCCTCGACCACGTCAACCTCGGCCAGAGCACCAACGACGTCTGCCCGACCGCCCTGAAACTCGCCCTCGACGCACACGTCGGCGAGCTGCTCCGCGCCCTGGCCGGTCTGCGCGGCGCCTTCGAGGACAAGGCCGCCGAGTTCGCCGACGTCCTGAAGATGGGCCGCACCCAGCTGCAGGACGCCGTGCCCATGACGCTGGGCCAGGAGTTCGGGGCGTACGCCGCCACCCTCGCCGAGGACGAGCGGCGGCTCGCCGAGGTGAGACCACTGCTGCACGAACTCGGCCTCGGCGGCACGGCGATCGGCACCGGGCTCAACGCACGCCCGGGCTACCGGGAGCGCGCGGTGGAGCACCTGCGCCGGCTGACCGGCATCCCGACGCTCGTGTCCGCGCCCGACCTCGTCGAGGCCACCCAGGACGTCGGCGTCTTCGTCCACCTGTCCGGGGTGCTCAAGCGCGTCGCCGTGAAGCTCTCCAAGATCTGCAACGACCTGCGCCTGCTGTCCTCGGGGCCGCAGGCCGGACTCGGCGAGATCAACCTCCCCGCACGGCAGGCCGGTTCGTCCATCATGCCCGGCAAGGTCAATCCGGTGATCCCGGAGGCGGTCAACCAGATCGCCTTCGAGGTCATCGGCAACGACGTGACCGTCACCCTCGCAGCCGAGGGCGGGCAGCTCCAGCTCAACGCCTTCGGGCCGGTCATCCACCGGAGCCTCGGCGCCGGCCTCGACCACCTCACCGCGGGCATCGGCGTCCTCACCGAGCACTGCGTGCGGGGCATCACCGCCAACCGGGACCGGCTCGCGGAGACCGTCGCCGCCTCCACCGGCCTCGTCACCGCGCTCGGCCCCGCACTCGGCTACGAGACCGCCTGCGCCCTCGCCCTGGAGGCCCACCACACCGGCAGGCCCGCGCTCGACCTCGTACGCGAACGGGCGCTGCTGACCGAGGCGGAACTCGACCGGCTGACGAGCCCCGCAGCCCTGACGGGCCTGTCGCCGACCGGCGCCGCATAAGGTCGGAACCGACCGGATCACCAGGCGCGAGGGCCACGCATGACGTCACCAGTGGGTTTCACACTCGTCCAGCTCCGCTACTTCCTCGTGGCCGCCGAACGCGGCTCGATGACGGAGGCGGCGGCCGAGCTGCACATCGCGCAGTCCGCCGTGTCCACGGCCGTCCACAACCTGGAGCAGGACCTGCGGGTCCAGCTGTTCATCCGCCGGCGGGGCCGGGGCCTCGTGCTCACGCCCGCCGGGGAGCGGCTCCGGCAGCAGGCGCGGGAGCTCCTCGCCCGCGCCCGTGAGGTCGAGCGGGAGGCCCGCGGGGACGGCGAGTCCCTGTCCGGTCCGGTGGCCGTCGGCTGTTTCGTGACCCTGGCCCCGTACTACCTGCCGGCCCTGTTCAGCGAGTGCACCCGACGCCATCCCGGCATCGAGCTCGACGTCGTGGAGGCGGAGTCGGACCAGCTCGTCCAGGCCCTGGCGGCGGGGCGCGTCGACTTCGCGCTCACCTACGACCTCGGTCTGTCGGCCGAGCCGGACCTGGACGCCGAGACGGTCGCCCGCGCCCCGGCGTACGTCATCGTCCCGGCCGGTCACCCGCTGGCCGGCCGGGACGGCGTCGAGCTGGCCGAACTGTCCGGGGAACCGCTCGTCCTCCTCGACCTGCCCCACAGCCGCGACTACTTCCGCTCGCTGGTCGCCGCCACCGGCACCGCGCCCGACGTGCGCTACCGCACCCAGAGCTACGAGACCGTGCGCTCCCTGGTGGCGCGCGGACTCGGCTACTCGGTGCTCAACCAGCGGCCGGCGACCAGTCAGACGTACGGCGGCGGCGAGATCGCGGAGCTCCGCCTCGAGGACGGCGGACCGCCGCTCGAAGTCAAGCTCGCCACGGTGGGGGGCGTGGCGCAGACCGCCCGCGCCCGCGCGGTGATGGACCTGCTGCGGGAGATCGCCGCCCGGCCGACCGGGGCCTGAACGGCGATCTCGCGCTTCAGAGGTCGGCCCGGCCCGTCACCGTCCGGGCGTGGGCCAGGAGCAGTTCACGGGCCCTGTCGGGGCGCAGCGCGGCGTTGCGGCTGACGATGTGCAGTCCGTAGCCGTCCTCCAGGGCCACAAGCCCGTGCGCCAGGTCCGACGCGGCCGCGGCGAGCGTGAAACCGCCGGTCGCGGCGCCCACCGCGAGGGCGGTCGTGTAGAGCGCGACCTCCCGCGCGAAGAGCGAGGCCATCAGCTCGGCGTGGCCCGGGCTGCGGCCGGCGCGCCGGTGCAGCTCGTAAAGCAGCCCGTGGACCGGGTCGTCCGTCATGCTCGGCAGACCGCTGTCCAGGAGGGCCCGCAGCCGCGCGGCGGGATCGTCGGGGGCCGCCTCGTCGTAGGCCCGCTGCCGGGAGGCCAGATAGCCCTCCACGGCGTCCCGGTGCACCTCCAGGACGAGGTCGTCGAGCTCG
>NZ_MWIG01000025.1:0-33595 GCF_002156145.1 Streptomyces sp. NRRL B-24572
TCGTCCGCGCTCGCCGGGCTACTCGTTCACCCAGTTCGGGCACTTGGTCATGCCCTGGCAGTACGCGGTGATGACGCCGACGACGTTGCCGGGACCGGCGTCGTACCGCCTGTCTGCGGTCTTCCGGGCGTACCGGGCCTTGACGATGATCTGCACGCGTCCGTACGCCCGGAAGACCGCAGACAGGCGGTACGACGCCGGTCCCGGCAACGTCGTCGGCGTGATCACCGCGTACTGCAAGGGCATGACCAAGTGCCCAAACTGGGTGAATGAGTAGCCCGGCGAGCGCGGACGAGCACGAGATCGACGACCTTCAGAGGGAAGTAGCCAGTCTCCTGCTGGACTACGTCCACGCGCCCCTGCTGGAGGACCAGCACGTACGAGCGGTGCTGCCCGCCCCCTCGGGCGCCCCGGCGGTCCGTGTGGCCCTCGGAAACAGAGACGAGCGCGTGCCCGCCCGGCTGACGGCGTACGAGATCCCCCTCGGCTCGGGTGAGGAACTGCTCACCTCGCACGACGTCGTCGCCCTCCTGCGCGCCGTACACACCGGAACGCACATCTACCCCGCGAACGCCGTCACCTCCGTCCTGGGCATGGACCTCTACAAGGTCGACCCGGCGAACGTGAAGGAAGCCCCGTTCACCACAGACGACTGGGCCGTTACCCTCCTGCGCTGCCTCGCCCACCCCGAGCCGGCGCAGCGGCCGGACACGGGGCTGCGCGGGTTCCGCTTCAAGGAGGACGGCCTGCTGCGCCTCTACCTGGACAGTGCCGAGGTGGCCGGGGTGACCGCTGCCGACGTACGACCCGGCGGTGCGCTGACGGCCCTCCTGGCGGCGGTTTCCTCGCTGCTCGAAGAGGAAGAGCGCGCCTCGGGTCCCGGCGACGACCCTCACTGCCAACGCCTGGTGGATCTCACCGACTGGTAGACGCCGGACCGAACAGCACCCGGGGGAGTCGTGTAGCCATCGCCCCGGCTGTCGATCCCCCGTTCCACATCGAGGCAACCCCGGATGCCGACGGTGCCTGAGCGAAGCGATGGCGCCGTAACTACTTAATGGTGGTACTTGATGTTGGTACTAAAGGCGCCTGATCTACCGGAAGCCGGTCCACCGGAGTCCGGTTCCACCGGCGCCGGAAAACCAGGCCCCGGTCACCGGAGACTGAAAACCCGGCCCCGGTGGTGCTGCGGGGCCGGGCAGGGAAGCGCGTGATCAGCGGGTGCGGGCCTTGGACGCCGCGTTCTTCAAGTCGCGGACGTACTTCGGCGTGACGCCGCCGAGCTCGGCGATCTTGCTAGTGGGCCAGGAGTACGGCTCCTCCGTGAGCGCGAGCGCCGCGTTCCGGAGGAACGGCAGGGCGGCCTTCCTGCGGGCGGTCGCCACGGACACCGTCTCGGACAGGTCCGGCAGCCGATCGGCCGCGCCCTCGACGTACGGCAGGCCGGCCTTCTTCGCTGCCGCGCGACGCTCCTCCGCGGACATCCGCTCGTCGTCGTCGGCGGTCAGCGGGGCCGTCCGCTTGCCGTACAGGGCAAGGGTGCGCATCTGCCGGAACGCGTTGGGGAGCATGCCGAGGACGCGGCCCAGCCCGCGGACCCCGTCGTAGAAGAACAGCGACAGCGCTGCCTGGTTGCGCTCTTCCGCGTGCGCGGTGATCTCCAGATCGGCCTGCTGCACGATCTCGATGGCCCTCTTGAACCGGTCGTCGGTGCGCGCCAGTTCCCCGAGCTCTTCCTTGACGGCCAGCTCAGCGTCGGCGCGGAGCTTGGCGTGGTCGGGGATACGCAGCAGGTGGTGAACACCCTTCTGGGACCTCTTCGCCTCGACGCGGGGGGTCGAGTCGTCGGCGGTTCCGAGCGAGTGGTCGGTCATCTTGGCCTCCGTCGTGTGTGGCACCGGGCTGGTGCCGGCGACGGCTGGGGCAACCCCATGCCGAGTGAACAAGGAAATAGTACAGCCCGCGTCGTGGAGGTGTCACGGCGGCCGTGGCTTGCTCCTCTTGAGCACTGCGAACCCGACGTTTCCAACCAACAGCATTCGACCGGTGACGTCCCCTACCGTATTTCCCCTTAGTCGCCCCGATTCCTCGGTGAACGCGAACCGGCCCACCCTCAGCCCGCCCGTGCCCTTGAGCCGCCCCAGACCGAGCAGCCGGATCACCGCCACCACCCCCGGTGCCCAGAGCGACGCAGCGGCTTGAACTCCTCGCTCTCCGGCCGCCACGGCGCGCCCGCCCGATACGCCGCCCGAGAGCAGACGGCGAACACAGACCAGGACCTCCGCCCCACGCTCACCGTCAGCCCGCACGGTTCGTACGAGGCCGCGCCGAACCGACGCACAGACCCGACCGAGAACAGCGTCCCCGAGTCCTCGCCACCCGACCGGCTCACGGCCCAGCGCTCCCACCGATGCCACACCGGCGGGAGCAACCACGACGCCTCCGTCATCGGCCCGCCACCCACACCAGGGACCGCGCGCCGTCTGCCGCCAGTCGGTAGACGCCCCCGCCGCCGTACAGCACCTCAACGTCCTGAGGGCGCCGCGGCCGGCGCACCTTCCAGCCCGCGTCGTACGCCTGCTGCGGATGGTCCTCGAACCACCCGTTACACAAGGTGCACACCAGGAGAAGGTTCTGCGGCTCGTTCACCCAGCCCTCCCGAGCGCCGCCCATACCGCGGTTCACCCGGTGGTGGATCGTCAGCCCGTACGCCCGCTCGCACCGCACGCACCGCCCGCCATCGCGCTGATAGACGAGCTCCTTGACCTCGTCCGTCGGTCCGGTCCGCTGTCGAGCCACGATCGGTCTCCGTCCTACCCCGCCGCCAGGCCGCGGGTGCGGCCCGAGCGAAGCCGGCGGGGCGAGCGGTAGGAGAGTGGAAGGCGGCCGTGCCTTACGTCTCGGGCTCCGCGTCGGGCGCGGCGGGCACACCGTCGTGTTCCTCCAGGGCCCGGTGGACCGCGTCCAGGACCGCGACGGCATCCGGGATCGTCGCGCCCCAGACGTCCACCTTCCCGTGGCCGAGGTCGCCGAGCGTGAACTCGAAGAGGGACGAGGACGCCTCGCAGTCGTACGAGTACGTGCCCGGCGACGCCTCGGCGAGCGGGCCGTCGGCGTAGTCGAGGTACGGGAACTCCATCTCGTCGACCGCCCGAGCGATCACCCCGTTCGGGATGTGGTCGAGCGTGATCGTCGCCCGCCCCTCGTCCACGCACACACAGCCGCCGCGGCCGTCCTCCTCGTACTCAAGACGCAGGATGGGGTGGCTCACGGGCCGCGGGTAGTCGGTCAGCGGCGGGAAGGCGGTCTTCAGCGCGGCGACTGCGGCGTCCAGGGCGTCGTTCCACTGCTCCTCCCAGGAATCGAGGGCGGCGGCGATATCGGCGTGCATGGCTGCTCCGTTCGTTCTCCGGGCCCGGCCACAGGCCGGTGCCCAGCAGGTGTAGGGACGAAGGAGCAGCATTCGGACGCCGCGCGCTAGTGTCGTGCGTTCCGCCGAAATCCGGCCCCGCCCGCCCTACACCTGCCGGGCCCAGGCCGTGGAGCGACCCCACCGTGGCGGAGACCTACTCCGGCCGCCGCCCACAGTTCGGGCAGGGGAGTTCGAGCCCAGGACTGTAGACGGCTTCGCAGACCCGACACATCGTCAGGTGTACGTAGTTGCAGGCGCAGCAGTCGTCGGTGCACGAGGGCGGCCCTGGGCACACGTACGGCTCGCGCTCGGGCCTGGGGCGAGGCAGCCGCTCCCGCATGGGCAGGGTCGCCAGGTACGCGATGTAGTCCGGGCATTCCCGCGTCGGGCACCCCTCCGGGCAGGGCCCCGAGAACCACGGGTCGTGCCCCGGGATCGGGTCGGCCTCCTCGCAGCGGGGCGCGACCCACGGGTCCCAGACGGGGCGGTTGTACGAGCGGCGCAGGGCCTTGGCGGCTTCGGTGTACGACTCTCCGGTGGCCGCTTGGCGACGGCGTACGGGGCCCTTACGGGCGTGGTCAGCAGGCATGGCGACTCCAAGGGCATCCAGAGGGGGTCTGAATGCGCTGGCGCCGAGCACCTTGTCCAAGCGCGTCAGCGGAGCCGACCACGCGGGCCTGCGCACGGCCCACCCTACGAACCTGTAGGGCGCGTCGAGCGTAGCAGCCTGCGAGCGCCGCGCCCGGCGTCGTAACCCGTACGAGGGACGGGGTGGCGGGCGCGTCCGTCCCTCGGCCACGATGCCCGGATGCAGGATGACGAGCCGCTGGAGGAGTGGGCGCGTCGGCGAGCGGAGCGCCAGGCCGCCGCGAAGGGCAAGCTGCGTGCGGTGCCGCTCGGCGACGGCCCCCACCGTGGGGCCCATGTCGACCCCGACGCGCCGCGAGCGATCGAGGAGTGGACCGGCACGGAGTGGACGATGGTGGGCATCGTCGAGGACTTGGTAGCCGCCCAAGCCCTGCTGTACCCGCCGCCGCCCACGCAGGAGAAGCCCGCCGAGTGGGACCGGCCCGCGCTCGGTAAGGGGCGAGGTCGACACCGAAAGCCCGCACCGGCCGAGGAGAGGGACCAGTAAGTCCGGGCGGCGGGCCGGTCGCTGGCGCTGGTCTAGATCGCCATCCTGGCTATCTGAGCGCTACGTTCAGTGCGACAGAACGAGCAGGAGAGGTCCGGGGTGGGCATGTCGAGCGACCGCAGCTTCGCGCGTGAACTACTGAGTATGGGGCGAAGGTTCGCTGCCGACCTGACAAGGAGCATTGTCAGTCGGCACGCCGACGAGAACTACGACGCTGGGTTCGATGAAGCGGCCCACATCTGCAAGAACGTTCTGGCGGAGGTCATCGACGGGTTGATGGCGAAGATGAAGTCCGGAACCCTGTCCAAGCAGGAGCAGGCGCTGTACGCGAGGCTGACTGAACTGGCGGCCGAAATGGACGAACGTCTTTGGAGCACCCGCGTAGCAGAGCCGACAGGAGACAACCCGCCGCAGCCGGCCGGCACCCGTCCCCGCCAGTAAACTCGTCTGCCCTGAGACTCACTTCCGAGGGTCGGCCCCGTACGTCACGACGTCCGGCACGGCGAGGACCATGCCGGTGGTGCAGCCTTTGTTCCACGCCTCGCGCTCGTCGCTGTCCAGACCGTCGGGTAGCGCGTCTGCGCACTCCCGCTGTCCTACGGAGACGGGGTATCGGGTGTCGGGGCCGCCAGGGCGGGTGCACATGTCCTGCCGGGCCGCGATTTCGCTGCCGGAGCGGCAGTACAGGTTCACGGTGTCGAGGACACGCTTCGCGTAGTCCATCGCCGTTTGCTCGCCGAACCCGTAGCCGTCCCAGTACCTCGCGGCCTTGTCCTCCTCAGTGGTGCAGCCAGCCAGTGCGAGAGCGGCGAGGACGAGCGGTATGAAGGTGCGTCGCATGCGCCGGAGCATACGAGAAGAGCCCCAACCCCCACAGGGGGGCCGGGGCTCTGGTCAGACCGCAGGCCATGAGGTCGCTGGCCCGGTTGGGTTGGACGATCGAGCAGGATCCGGGGACGGCCACGCTTACGTCGCGTGCGGCTGTGGACAGCTACTGGAGAGTCCGCTCGGGGCCGAGATCCGCGTCTTGCACCGCTGCCGCCAAGCGGTTTCCACCTGTCGTCCCATGGACGAAGAACTCCCACTCCCTGTCGGTGCCGGCCACGCTCTCGTGCAGCTCGCCGCCCAGGACGCGGAGCTGCGAGAAGCGCAGCCTCCGCCCCTGGCCCAGGGCCTTGGTGTAGGCGTTCTTGATGAGCCAGAGGTCGGTCAGGAGGGCCGGGCGCTGGTGCGCGGGGAAGGACCGTAGGCGCGCCAGGTCGGCGGAGGACAGTACTTCCAGGAGTTCGGTGTCGGGCTCGTCCCCGAAGCCGGCTGCGTCCCCCAGGCTCACGCCGATTCGCCCGATCCGGCTGATGCCGACGGCTGCCTCGCCCTGGTGGACCGTGAGGTTGACGTCCAGGTCGTCGACGCCCCGGAGGTACGGGCGTCCGCCGGGTGCGTAGGCGAGGGTCAGCTCCGCCGCCTCGGTGCCGAGCGCGACGGCTGCGGTGTGCTTCAGCAGGTGACGCGCGCCCAGGAAGCGGTACTGCTCCGGTGCGTCCTGCTCGGTGTACCGGTCGAAATCGCGGCCCAGGAGGCGCTCTACGTCCTCCGTGCGCGCTTGCCAGTAAGCAATGAACCCGGTGACCAGGGCGTACCCGTCCTGGCGCAGTCTTCCGTCGAGTTCCGCCCATCCCCCGTCCTTCGGCCCGTCGACGGAGAGGACGACCGGCGGGGGCGCAGGGGGCTGGTACGCCTCGTCCAGGCGGTATAGGGCGTCCAGTACGGTGCCGGGCCGCGGCCTGTGCGCGGGCTGCGGTTCCGGGGTGCTGAGGCGGTCGTTGTCGGCGGCCTTCCACAGAGGTTCGACGTCTTCCCAGGCCCTGGCGGGATCGTGGCCCGCGCGCCGGGCGAGGTGCTGGGTCAGAGCCTTGGTCTGGAGCAGGTCGGGGAGGTGATCGCCTTTCAGGACGCGGCTGATGGTGTCCCGCTTCATTGTGGCGGGGAGCTCGTCGTCCTCCTGCATGCCCTCCTCGATGGCGCGGAGGCCGGGCCGGCCCGCGGCCATGTAGAGGTCGTGGAGGGCCTGGAGCAGGGCTCGATGGAGGCCGAGTGGAAGGTCGGCTTCGCTCGGCATACCCACGCCGCGTCTGCCCCGGTTCTCCTGGCCCACGTCGCCCCCTCCGGCCACCTGTCCCGTATCTCTGTCCGAGAGTGGCAGACAGTGTCCGAGAGTGGCCACCCGCTCCCGGCGGCTCCGCACATTGGTGGTACGGGCTCCGCAGGGTGCGGAGTCACGGAGCGGGCCCGGGAGGGTGTCGGATGAGCGATCGAAAGAATGTGCGACAGGTGAACCGCCTTGCCCGGGCGGGGATGTTCGCACTGGTGAGGGGGGTTGCCACGACGGCCGGAGGTGCGGTCGTCACCGCGTTCGTGTGGTGGGTCCAGCGGCGTGGCTAGGTGGACGCCGAGCGGCGCCCGCAGTTCGGGCAGGAGAGGCATCGTCGCCGGAACTTGGGGCGTACACGGCGCCGCAGCCCTGGCACACCACCAGGCGGAGGTAGTTGCAGGTGCACGTGTCGCCGGTGCATGAGTCTGGACCGGGGCAGACGTTCCTGGTTCCATCCCGGCCAGCCAACGAGACTGCGGCTTACGCTCACTTTTGAGGGTCGGCCCGTACGTTACGACGTCCGGCACGCCGAGGGCGATGCCCGTGGTGCAGCCCTTGTTCCACGCCTCGCGCTCGTCGCTGTCCAGGCTGCGTGCACGCCCAGGACGTACGCGGCGACGGCCGACAGACGACGTCACCGGACCGCTGGAACTGACTGGAGCGGGAGCCCTGCCACGGGTGCGACGCTCGGAAGGAGACGAGGAATCCGGCCTGTGCGGGTGTGAGCCGCAGGCAGCATGAAAAAGCGGGCTCGTACCTCTGCGTAGAGGTACGAGCCCGCCCGTTGCCTGTCAGCCGAGGCCCCCGGGCCGACCAACTGCACCCCTCAAGTCGCTAGGGATAGGGTGGGGCAGGGGTGGTGGATCAGCCGATGTTCTTCCACGTGTCGTGATTATGGTAAGGGCCACCACGTGGTTGTGTGTGTCGCCCTGTCTCATTCTGCCGAGGTGGTCGTTGCGTCTTGGGCGTTGGCCGACCCTTGCTGATTCGATCTCGGTGCTCTCCCCATAGCTGCACCCATACCGGGTTGTGAAATCCATCGTAAGCGATCTTGTACGGATAGTGGGAGAACCTGCGCGGCTTCCGCACGTCATGGGGGAGTGCGCAATGGAATTCGTCCAGAACTGCCTTAAATGCCTTCCAGTGCCCGTAACTCTCGATCTCGATCGTCGAAATCACGAAACTCCTTCGATCTTTGGACGGCGTGCACGATCACCCTAGGCGGCCTCTCGCCGCAAGCCTATGCTCGTTCCGAGTCATGGAGCGATTTCCAACCTGCCGGGAAGGGCATGGAGTTGGATTGAGAGGCAGGTGAAGCCCCATAGATGGGGCGGTCAGCGGGCCAGGAGCGGCGCGAGGGCGATCAGGTGGTCGATGCCGACTCCGTGCAGCTCGGCGACGACAGACGAGCTGTCGCCCACGGACGCGCCCGGGTCGGAGGGCGGGGCGACGTACCCGAACGGGCCGCTTGCCGTGCCGATGCTCAACCCTCCGTCGTCGAGGCGGTCGGCCGTCGTGAACTGCGTCAGGTGCGCGGCGAGCCTGCGGCCCAGGGCGGTCTTCACCCCCCGGACGCGGCGCGGCAGCTTGGCGGGCTCGTCCAGGAACAGCGGCAACACGGCCCCCACCTCCCGGATGGGGCCCGAGAGCGCGAGGTCGACCGCCGGGTTCGCGCCGACCAGCGTCGCCCGGTACCCGACACCGCTGCCGCTCTGCCAGACCAGGGAGTTGGAGTGGACCAGCGGGCCCCGGCGCTCGGCCGGCTCGGCGCCGTGGGCGCGCAGCGCGGCCCCGATCAGTCCGAGGTGGGCCAAGCGCACGGGGGCGGCGCCGGCGGGCGCGGGTGCCTGGGCGAGAGCGGTTGCGTCGTCGAGGCGCGGCAGCACCAGGCGCAGGATCTCCCGGGCGATCGACTGCGGGGCCAGCCGGTCCGTCACCACGTCGGGGCCGTACGGCTCCCGCCCGTCGAGCTGGAAGGCGACCTCGGTGCGCCACGCGTGGACAGCGACGATCACGGCCCCGGCGCGGCCGGTCTGCGTGAGGCGCGCGGCCGGACGGGTGGTCCACCACGCCGAGTAGGCGGCGGCGGTCCAGGCACGGCCGTCTCGGTGCGGCAGGTGCTCGGCGATCCGGTGGGCGAGTGCCAGTCCGGCGTGCCCGGGGGCGATGACGGTGCTCATGGGGTTCCTTCTCTTCGGGTCGACCGGCGTTGCTCTCGCCGGGGAGTGGACCGGCAGGAGGCGGCTTACGTCGCCTCTCGCCGGGGGTGTCCGGTATTCACCGGGGCGGAGGGAGGGTTGGGCTGCACCGTGCAGCGCAACCCTGGGGTGTCAGCCGTGCAGCCAGGAGCGCAGTACGCGTGGGCTCACGGCGTAGTTGTCGCGGGCGATCGACTCGAAGTCGGCGTGGGGGTCGTCGAGGAGCGTCAGCGTCGCGTTCACGATCAGGTCGTCGATGTCGTCGGTCTGACGGCGGCGGCTGGCCCCGGCAACGTGCCGCACGCCGTCGTCGACAGCGCGGGCCACCTGGTCGCGGGTGAACTGCGCGACGTCGTCGTCCTCGCGGGTGACTGGGGCGCCGTTGCGGTGGTCCCGGACAGCGGCCCAGGGGGCGTCGGGCTCGTCGAGCAGAACCAGCATGGCGGCCGATGCCCACACGAAGCGGTCCTCGTGTTCGGACCGGTTCGCTTCGTCGGTGGTCAGGTCGATGCCCGCGCTGATCGCTTCCTTGACCTGGGTGCGGGTGAACAGCCCGGGTGTGGCCGGGACGGAAGCGGTGTCGAGGGTGGCGTTCAAGGGGTTCTCCGGGGTGGTCGTGGGTGAGCCGGCCGGGGCCGCAACGGTGCGGCCCCGGGGAAGGCGGTCAGGCGGCGGCGTGCTCGAAGGCGAGGATGGCGCTCATGGCGGATGTGACCGCGATCCGGCGCAAGGCCCGGCGGGTCTTGCGGGGCGCGCCCGATGCGGCGTCGCCGTCCTCGATGGCGCGGGCCAGGTGGCGCGCTGCGAGCCTCCAGGCAGGCGAGTTACTGCGGTCGAAGGCGTACGCGTACATCTCGTCGAGGCAGTCGGTCAGCTCGTCAGCGTCGCGGTGGAAGAAGCCGGTGTACGAGCCGTGTGCGGTGCGGGCGTCGGCGGCGAGTCGAGCGGCTGTGCTGGTCATGGGCAGGTCCTCTTGTTCCGGGTCGGTGGCCGGTTGCTCTCCGGCCGGAAGGGGGCGCGCCTGGCGGCGCGCCCCAGGGTGATCAGGCGGCGGCGCGCAGTTCGCGGATCTCCCGGATCCTGTCGGCGACGAGGTGCGCGAGGGGGAGCAGACCGTCGGCGGCGGTGCAATACAGGAAGTGGCTGCGGCGGTTGCTGTCGTCCTCGTCCTCCAGGAACAGGTCTCCCTCGTCGTCGACGCCGAGCACGAAGCCGCGCACGCTGCCGGTACGCGTCAGGTGCGCGCCGACGCCGAAGGAGGAGGACTCGGCGTGCCAGTGGGAGCCGAGGAGCTGCACGGCGGCGCGGCCGATGTCCGAGACGTGGAACGGGTACTCCGTGCCCGGGGCGGGGACGTAGCGGCCATGCTCGTCGTGGGGGAGCGTCACGGTCACCGAGTCGGCCTCCTCGAACGCGACGATGGCGTTCAGGGCGGCCGTGGTCGCCGCTTGGTGCTCAGTGCGGCGGGAAGCGGTCGGGCGGGCCGAGCCGGGGCTGACGGCTCGCAGAGCGCGGGTCAGGCGCTGGAGCGCGACGCCCCAGGGCTGTTCCGAGCTGCGGGGAGCGGCGTAGTCGCACATCTCGTCGAGACGGTCGATGAGTTCGGACGGATCGCAGTGCAGGAACGCGGCGTAGGCGCGGTGCGTGACGCGGGCGTCGGCGGCGAGCTGGGAGGCGGTGACGGTGGCGGTGGTCATGGGGTGGTGCCTTTCGGGTGGGTCGGCGGCCGGTTGCTCTCCGGCCTTGAGGGGGCGCGCCCCGGGGTGGTCAGCTGGCGGTGACGGCCGGGGCTTCGACGGCGGGGCAGTCGAAGGCGAAGCAGAAGCAGACGAGGAACCGACCCCACACGTCCCCGTAGCCGCAGGCGCAGATTGCCCACGTGCGGACGCTGAAGCGCACGTCGTGGCCGGAGCACTTGGGGCAGGCGACATGCTTGGCGAGTACGGCCCGATAGTTGCCGGGGCGGCGGTTGTCGATGTCGACTTCACCGGAGAGCCGCATCCACTTCCCGAGGGTGCCGAGTACGGCGGTGAGCCACTTCTCGGTGTCCTCGGTGGCGGCCGTGGTGTCGGCATGGAGGCGGTCCAGCTCGGCGAGGAGGGCGGTTTCCTCGGCAGCGTGCCGGTCCATCAGAGGCAGAAGCGGTTCCGGCATCGGCAGGTCGTGCCCCGGAGCGAACGGGGCGGTGATGTACGCGACGACGCTGAGCGGTAGACGGGCGTCAGGGTGAGCTTCCATCAGCTTCTGGGCCTGGACGAGGGGGCGCATGATGGCAGGGAAGAGGGCCGGGGTGGCCTCGCAGACGGACGCGGCGTCGTCGAGGAGGTCGGCTATGGAGTGAAGCGTGCGCATCGTCGCGGGCGCGGCATAGCGGTCACGGCAGACGGTGGCGGCAATGCGGGCTCGGGTCGCGACGGCGGTACGGGCAGGCAGGGGCAGGTGGTGGAGGTTCATGGTGTGCTCCAGGGGGAGGGGCCGGGGCGCGAGGCTGCGCCCCGGCGAGGGCTTGTGTCCGTCAGGCAGCGAGTGCGAGGCGCGCGAAGAGGGCGGCGGCCTGCTTGTCCTTCGGTCGGTAGACGGCGAGGACGGCGGCGATCTGCGCCCGGGTCCACAGGGCGAACTCGACGAGCTTGGAGACGCGGCCCTTGAGCTTCTTGCGCTTGGTGCCGGTGGCGGTCGGGGTGTGACCAAGGGCCTTGGCCTTGCGGGTGACGGCGCCGGAGAAGCGGTGCGCGGTGGCCGGGTCGAGACCGCCCGCGATCAGGTGGGCGGAGACGGCGGCGGCGCCGGTCGAGACAGCCTGCGTGGCCTGATGCGCGGCGCGATTGTCGCGGGCGCGATTACGGAGGACGGCGGCGGCGCGGCGGGCGGTGGCGGAAGCCATGGGGATCTTCTTTCGCTTCGGGTCGGTTGCCCGGTTGCTCTCCGGGCGGTGTCGGCGGCTGCTCTCCACCAACAAGAAAAATAGTACAGCAGACGTCACTGTGTGTCTAGTTGGGGAGGGTGATCGGATTGGTCCGAGTCGTCTAGCTGCGTATTTCTCTAGGCAGCTCTGATCTAGGCGTACGTCGGCGTCGGCTGCTGTGTCTACAGATCCAGGGTGAACAAGACTTCCTCCTGCGGTGGCTCCGCCACGCCCGCACGCTTGCCCGGGGCGGGCGGCGCCCCCGCCTTGTCCCCGAACAGGGCCTCCGTCCCGTACGAGTCCGCCACGGCCGGCACGCGGCCACCACCCCCAGCGGCGCCGAAGAGCAGCGGCGCAGCCGCGTCGAAGTCGGCCCGGGTCATCTCCCGCCAGTCCCGCCCCTTCACGCCCCACCCTCCGTCGAGGCGGCGGGCGCGGTCACCGTGTGAGCCTCGCCCCCCGGCTCTGAGACCTCCCACTGCATCGCGGCCGCGCCCTCCAGTTGCGCCCGAACCTGCTCGTAGGCGAGCTGCGCCGCCTCCTCCGGGTTGGCCGCCTCCAGTTCCGTCGACCACGTCACGCTGAACGGGCGCCGGAGCGGCCCGCTCGCGGCCTTGGCGCGCTGCACCCGCTCGGCGCGCACCACGATCACGGGCATGTTGGTCCGCTCGATCACGCACGGTTCGCCCGCCTCCGCCGGGGACAGGCACACGTACCGCCACGCGAGATCCGCAACACGAGCGTGATCCGCCAGGGTCCACGCTTCCAACTTGGCGCACTCCTCACACGCCCTGCCACCGCACCCGGGGGGCGAGGTGGGCGCGGCCGGGAACGGCTGAGGGCAGTGGTCGGCGCGGCGCGCCCCGAACTGCTCCTGGGTGAACGCGATGACAAGGTCCCCGGCTTCCACCTCCCGGGCCCGAACGGCGACCGCGTCGTCGAGCGTGAGCCCGTAGGGCAGCGGAGAGTCGAACTCGTCGTCATCCGTCGGCCGGTCGTCGACGTGAAGGGACGTGGTGCCGTCGGCGAGCGTCATCAAGCGCATGGGGGTTCCAATCCTGTCTGGCGGATGGGGGAGATGGCCGGTCACGACTCGTCGTCGGGCTCGTGGCTCCGGTATGGGAAGGGGCTGTTCGGGTCGTCCAGGAAGGCGAGCACCGCTCCCGTGAACAGCTGCCGGTCGTCCGGCTGATCGAAGTCGAAGTAGGCCGACAGGCGGTCGAACGCGGCGTTGGCGGCCCGCTCGACGCGCTCCCGGCAGTAGCCCCGCCCAGGAGGCGGGAACGCCCCGCTCCTTGCCCACGCGGGCACGATCACGAGAAGTTCGTCGGCGTTGTTGAGCTGGCAGACCGGGTCGAGCCCGTCGCGCGGCCAGACCGTGAGCGCGACCGGATCGGTGAGGTACGTGAACGGGTCCGAGCGGACGGCGGCGCACATCTCGCACGGGCACGCCGGGTCGAGGGGGCGCGGCCGGGCGGCGTACGGGACGCAGCCGTACGGCAGGTAGCTGACTCCGGCGGAGTGGCCCGGGTCGTGGCCGTAGACCTCCCCGAGCACGACGTCCCCGCGCCGGACGCGGTCGGCACGCACGATGCGCACGGCGGCGGGGTCGAAGTCGTACGGGTGAGTGCCGGCCGGGCGCGCGGACAGGCGGACGGGGCGCGTCGTCGGGTCGAGGTCGAAGTACGTGGGCATCGCGGGTCCTTCCCGGAAGGGCGGGGCGGGGGCGCAGCGGCGCGGCTGCGCCCCCGGGGTGACGGTGGTCAGTGCTGCTGGCGCCACTCGGCGTCGAGCGCGGCCAAGGCGCTCTCGAACTCCGGGCTGCCCGGCGTCTCGTCGAGGTCGGCGATCAGCGTGCGGCCGTCCGGGTTGTCGGTGCGGGAGCCGTCGGTGTTCGTCCATCCGTACGGCGGGCGGCTGGCCACCGTTACGCACAGATCCATCGCGGAGCCGACACCCCTGCACTCGGCAGGAACCGTGCGCGGGCCGCAGATGCGGTTGCCCATCGTCCGGCAGTCCCAGCCGCTCTCGTCCTCGTCGATCCGGCCGTCCCGGTTGTCGTCTCCGCGCGTGGCGAACAGGGGAACGGCGACGACTTCCACCGGGTGGTCCACCTGCCCGGCGGGCGAGGCGCCGTCGGTGAGATGCGAAGCCGAGGCGAGCGCGAGAACCGTGCCCGCCGCAACGGCGACGAGGAGCGCCGCGGGGCGCGGCAGGTAGGGACGAAGGCGCGATGAACGCATGGGAGTTGTCTCCAGAGGTGGGTCGGGGGCCCGGTTGCTCTCCAGGCCGGTGGTGCGTCACGAACACTACACACCGATGGGGAAAAAGTACAGCGAGCGTCGATCGATGGTGAGTTAGGGGGCGTCTACTGCCGTAATTGCTGAACAGGAGGCCGTGGCGTTGCGTATCGCGCGACGTCTGCTGTACTGTTTTTCATGTCGGCGGGAAGCGGTCGCCGACAACGCCCGGAGAGCAGCCGGGCACCGACCCAAAGCGAAAGGCACCACCATGTCCGTCAGCCTCGACAAGACCCCCTACGCCTTCACCGTCTTCCTCGTCGACGGCGCACCCTTCGGCGTCGCCCTCACCCCCCAGGACGACGACGAGCGCGACGCGATGTACCTGGAGGCGCACTTCGGCCTGTGCCTCGACGTGTACGAGGTGACCGCGATCGACCGCTACGAAGCTTTCAGCAAGGGCGTCGAAGCCCACACCCGTCTCATGGCGACCAACGAGGCCATCGAACGCGCCGAAGCCTGACCCTCACTCCCCGCCCGCCTACGCGGCGGGCGGGGCCCCACCCAAGCGCCGATGCGTCCAGCGCCGGCGCCGGATACCCCGACTCACCACGCGCCGAGGAACCGTGAGCACGCCGAACTTCACCATCAGCCCCCCGTGTCCACCCGCACCGCTACCCCGATGGCCGGGGTGGTGCACAGGCCGACCACGCGCGCTACATCAACGGGCGCTCGTACTACTTCGAGTGGTTCTGGCACGCCGACGGCGACGCGATGATCCGCGTCCGTGTCCTCGTGTCCAACCCGTCCCCGGGTACCGCCACAGGCTGGCGGACGGTCCACGAACTGACCACGTACTAGGACGACCCCGTCTCCCCCCCCTCGCGCCGCGCAACGGCGCCAAGGGGGCCTCCCTACGCGTGCGCGCGCGTAGAGGTCTCGCAAAACTCGCGAAATTTCGCTCTCCACTCCCATGTGAGGACCCGTGATGACCACAGCCATGACTGCCCCGGTGCTGACCGCCGAGCAGGTGACCGTTGCGCTCGACTGCTGGGACCGTCCCGTTGCGGTAGTGCCCGACGCCGTTGCCGCCCGGCTCGCCGCCGCCTCCTGCGAAGAGGTACGGGACTACGGATACGGCCATCACGAATCCCGCCACTTCGCCGCCGACTCGTACGAGACGCGGGCCGTCCGCGCCATCTTCAAGGCCCTCGTCGACTCCCACCCCGACGAGCCGGGCGTCCGCCAGTTCGACCGGTACGGGGTCGGCTGCTTCTACGGCTTCGTCGTCGGCATCTCCGGCTGGGACTGCTCCACCGGCTACTGGAAGGACGGCGAGGCCGCCCGGCATCTCTCCGTGGCCGGCATCCACGTGAACCGCGACGGGCGCAGCCACTTCGGCTCCTAGCCGCCCACCGGCGCCCGCAGCGAAGGCGGGCGCCGCCCCGCTCCACCTCGTATCAGCAGCAGAAGGAAGTCCGTCATGCCCATCAACCTCGTAAAGCTCCGCACCTTCACCGTCCTCCACCAGCGCGGAGAAGTGCTGCACGTCGTCCCCGCGCGCGCCGAACTCCAGCCGGACGGATCGCTCGGCCCCTACGCCGCTGTGTGGCAGGACATGTACGCCCGTGGCCTGAGGGCCACCGAAGTCCAGGCCGTCGACCGCTGGTCCGCCAGGCAGGCCGCCGCCGAAGAGGTCGGCCCGTACATCTCCGAGCGCGACTGGCTGATCAGCCAGATCGACTCCCGCGTCGAGCGCAGCAACTCGCCGGACCTGTCCCTGCCCGTGCGGGAGCGCGCCACCGTGATCGACGTCTTCCTGGAGACCGGCTTCCAGCCCCACGTCGACCCCACGGGCCCCGCTATCGAATGGGAGCCCGCTACCACCGCCGAGCGCCGTGACTGGCTCGCCCGACAGTCGACAGCCGTCCTCCTGCGCTGGTACGGGCACGCGCGCGGCATCAAGCGCCCTGCGGTGACGCCTTGGTGCTGAACGCCCAGCGCTTCTCCGAGAACGACGGGCCCCGCGTCGGCCGACCGCCGCACGGGGCCCCGACTCCCCTCCATCCTCGACCCCGAAGAGGCTTCCATGACCACCGACGGCTCCGCCCGCACCCTGGCCCACCGCTCGACCTTCAGCGTCCCCGACGCCACCACCATGCTCGACACCGTCCGCTGGGTCTCCGCCCAGTGGTTGAAGGGCAAGTTCGGTTCGAGCGCTGTTCCCACCGGAACCGGGCAGCACACCATCGCCCCCAGCACGGTCCTGCTGACCGAAGCCGCCTACGACGACACCGGCGCCGAGTACGCCACGCGAATGCAGCTCCGCGAATACCAGCCCTCGGCCACCTGGCGCACCACCATCACCGCCGTGCGATCCACCACCGGCCCGGGGACGGTCGGCGTCGACCTGGAGTGCTTCCCCAGTAGCAAGCGCCGTCCGCGCACCGCGAAGCCGAAGATTGTCAGAGAGCTCGTCACCGAGCTGGAGGCGTACGACGGTCCCTCCCGGCTCACCCCCGAGGCCCTGCGCGTCACCGCGGAACAGGTTCCCGCCCTGGTGACCATGCTCCGTACCCCCGACCGGCACAAGCCCCTGATCGTCGCCGCCCGACCCACACAGAGGCATCCGCTGTGGGCGGAGCGCGTGGCCGGCACCGTGCACGCCGTCTCCGGGGACGCCTCGGCCTACCTGCTGTGGGACCTTCCCGCCATCGACGCCTTCCGCGAGGCCGTCGGCTACGACCACCGCGTCAACGCTGGTGCCGTCCGCGTCTACCTGCCACTCGTCGACCCTGCGTGGGCAGCCGACGGGGCCCGGCACCGTGTCCTGGGAGCGCCCCGCTGGACCAACCCTGAAGACCGGGCTTGGCGCAGCATCACCACCAACATCCTCTCCATCGCGCGGGAGCAGCCGATGCCGCAGCAGCTCGCGGCCGTCGAGTTCCCGAACCGGGTCGCCGAACAGCACCGCCAGGAGCGGCAGGAGACCCTGGACAAGGTCCGTCAGGTCGCGGACGCCCCCTTCGGCCAGTCCGAGGAGCAGCTCACGAAGCTCGGCGCGGAAGTGGCCCTGCTGAACGGGCTGCTGGGTCAGGCCGACGAGGAGCTGACGGAGCTCGGCCGCGCCAAGGGCCTGACCGAGCGAGCTCACCTGTCCGCCCGCAGTGAGCTGGCTGCCGTCGCCGCTGAGCGAGACGCCGAGGTCGAGGACCACCTCGCCACCCTGGATGCACTGTCGCAGGCCCGAGCGGAGACGGACCGGCTCCGGGTGATGCTCCTGCGCCAGGACCGCCATGACGAGGCGGAGCGGGCCGGAGCGGGGCTCCCCGGCGTTCCTGGCTCGTTCGAGGAGCTGTGGCGGCGGCTGGAGGAGTGGGATCGCCTGCTCGTCACCGCAGACCGGCGCACCGCCCTGGGGCTGGACGTTCACCCCCAGGCGCGGACCTGGGCGGCGAAGGCGTGGACGGCCCTGGGTGCGCTCGACTCCTACGCGGCGGCGGCCACCGACGGCTTCACCGGGAACTTCTACCAGTTCTGCCTGACCCCACCGCCCGGGGCCCGTCCCTACCCTGTCCGGCACGTCGCGATGGCGGAGAGCCTGCCCACGATGGAGAAGTACGGGCACGAGCGCCTTTTCCCCGGCCCGGACGGTCGCCGGGTCGAGATGCAGGCCCACCTCAAGCTGGGTGCACGCGGCACGGTCGCACCCCGGCTGTACTTCCTGGGCGGGGCGAAGAGCACGGAGGGCGTGGCTGCCGGCCGACTCGTCGTCGGGTACATCGGCCCTCACCTACACAACCAGATGACCAACTGATACAGCGTGCGGCGCCGTAGGGAGCATAAGGCTTATTGAGCTGGGATCGCTAGACCAGTTGTGACGTCTGCTGTACTATTTTCCTTGTTGGTGGAGAGCAGCCGCCAATACCGACCCGAAGCGAAAGGGACTCCTGTGTCCATCGCCTTGTACATGCCCACCGTCGAGGAACTGACCGACATATGCGGCCCGCTCCGCACGGTCCTCGCCGACTCCGGCCCCGTCGGCATCCAGCCCGAGCACACCGACGTCTACTCGTTCGAGATCCTGGGTGGCCGCACGCAGCGCGAGTCCGTCATCAACGACGCGACCGGCCCCGTCCTGATCATCCGCCTCCTCGACTACCGCGACCCCGTCGCCGAGTCCCAGCGGTTCGCCGTCGAGAAGTGGTCCACGGTCGGCTTCCGCACGGTCGACCACACCGCCCGCATCGTCTGCGACGCCGAGTACGAGCGACAGGTCCTCGCCGAGTTCGCCAACCCCTCCCTCCCCGTCGGAACGGAGAGGTCCACGAGCAGCCTCGCCACGTTCTACGACGCCACCGACGTCCTCTGACTCACCTCCCACCAGGGCGCAGGGGCACGCACGTCCCTGCGCCCGCCTCACCGGCAAGGATCCAACGTGACCACCACCCTCGCTCGCAAGGCGCCCGCCACCCCGACCCCCGCCCAGCGTCGCGCACTGCTCGCCGCACTCGCCGACCCCAAGGGACGCGTCCCCGAATACACCAGCACCCGCGTCCTCGACGCCATCTACCTCGCCCGTTGGGTGCACGAGGTGACCAACACCGGCCGCGCCGCCTGGAACGCACGGCTCCACGGGTACGAGGGCCCGACATTCCTCTCGATCAACTCGCGCGGGCGCGCCGCGCTCCTCACCGAGGCCGGGCGCACCGCGCTCCGCGAAGCCGGACCGGACGGGCGACTCCCGGAGGGCACCGCCTGGCCGACGGCCCGGACGCTGCACCGAGACGGTCTCGTTGAGTACCGCGACGCCAACGGCACCGTGCACCCCACTGACGGCGACGACGGCGTACGCGGCCCGCTGTACGCCCCGTACGTGACCGAACTGGGCCGCCGCATCGTCACCGGCTTCCCGCAGGCGCACCGCGCTGTCTGACCCTCCCGTCTCCGCCGCGCCGCCGATCTCCCGGCGGCGCGGCCCCGGCGGAGAGCAACCGCCGGACCGACCCGAACGAAAGCGAACCCCATGTTCCACACCATCGTGACCGAAGCCCTCACTGCCGCCGGCGTTCCCTCCTTCATCGAGGAGGACGAAGACCTCTTGATCGCACACCGCCCCGGGACCACGGCAGACAAAGCCGTCTACGCAGAGCAGGTCGCAGTCACCCGCTACCACTCGGGGAAGCCCGGCTTCCTCGCCATGGCATACGAGCCGGACGGGCTCCCGGACTACGCCGAGATCGGAACCGTGTTCGACGCGCCGCGCGGCGACGTCCACGAGTGCGCCCGCGCCGTCGCCGAGTGGTTCGCCGAGCCCCGCCCGACCGCCGGAGGCGTGCTGCTCGCCGCGCTCGCCGAGCGAGGCATCAACGCCCACAGCGACGACATCGGCATGAGCTACGCCATCCCCTTCGACCCAACCCCCCCCGCCGCAGACGTCCGCAACGGGCTGCACCTGACGGTGGGCGACCGCAACCCGTCGGTCGAGCACGTCCCCGCCGCGCACACCGGCTGGACCCTGTTCCTCCACGACCAGAACGGCGAGCCCGTCGGGAACCCGTTGTTCACCAGCGGCGACGGCGAAACCCCCGTCGACTGCGCCGCCGACTCGGCCGCCGTTGCGGACATCATCGCGAGCGTGGTGAACCGCCCCGCCGCATGAGGGGCGCCACCGCCCTACGCGGCACCACCCACTGATTCTCCCGGGGGCGCGGCTACTGGCCGCGCCCCCGGACAGGCCGGAGAGCAACCGGCCACCGACCCAAAGAGAAAGGCCAGCGCGTGGCCACCGTGACGCGTGGGAAACGCCGCACCGTCCTGTCCTATGGACTCGGCGCCGACAGCACGGCCATCCTCCTCAAGTTCCTCGCCGCTCCACTCGACTACGGCCTGGAACTCGACCTCTCAGACCTGATCGTCGTGCACGCGGTCACAGGAGATGTTCTCTAGCCGGTCTGGGTGTGTTGTCGAAGTTTGGCTGAGGCGGATTGCATCGCCCTGGGGCGCTGACTCAATCCTTGAGTGCGAGACATGTAGCCCGAGGTCGATCCTGACCAACTGGGTTCGATTGTCAGACCGAAGCTCTAGTGTTGGGGCGTGACTTCAGAAGTCGGCAAGATTCCGAACGTCGAGGCGGCGCTCTCCGTCGAGGAGACCGTCCTCGGTCAAACAGCCTGGTTCCTTCATGATCAAGGAGACGTTCAGGCAGCGGCTCTCCTCCTGGATGTGGAGGGGATCGAGTGGTCTCCCGGCAACAGGTTCGGCGACTGGATGGATGCCCGCCTCCTCGTCCCCGGCTGGCTGATGGATCGCTTCACTGAAGACCTTCTTGCGCGGATCGGGGACGTCCTCCTGCCGATTGCCGAGCGGAACGGAGTGGAAGCACGCTCTGTCTATGTCGGGCCGGCGCTTCCAGAGCTGCGTGCGGACTGGAGGTCAGCTCTTGAGGGCCGAATGACCTCCGACACCGCAACGAACCATGCCGCGCGGGTTCGCGACCCAAAGCCTGAACTGCGACGCGACGGATTCGTCTTTGATTCCCGCGAGGAACTACGGGTCTATGAAGCGCTCAAGCGAGCTCAGGCCGCTCTCACCGCTGACGCCACCATCTCGATCTTTCCACTGCCCCTGGGCCGCGTGGGTGTCGGCAACACGTGGACGCCGGACTTCCTAGTCGTTCGTGAGGGCAGGGCAGGTCTGATCGAGGTCGACGGGCCGCATCACCGCGGCCGACTGGCAGCTGACGGGACTCGGGATCGGCATTGGCGGAACAGCGGGTTCGTTCACATCGAGCGAATCCTGGTGGAGGAGACCGCCAAGGACTCGGAGCTGGACGCCCTGGTCAGGACCTTCCTCAAGCGGCTGCGGACGCACTAGCCCGGCCCCGGAGTCACTCACTGCCTCATTCTCAGAGAGTGTGTCCCTTGCATGCTGCTGCAAGAGCGGCCAGAGCTGGTGATCGCCGGCGAGTCAGGCGAGGTGCGAGACGTGCAGTCCGAGAGCGAGTGGGGGGACTTCGTCCCATGACGGGGACGGTCGCCCGAGATGGAGTGCCGCAGCATCAGCCGTGAGGCGAACGATCGAACGGAAGAACGCGACGCAGTCGATCGCATCGGTCAGCCTCAGTGTCGGGGCCTTCCTCGCCTTGTCTGACGAGTTCGGATCGCGGACGCCCGTCAGGACGGCCAGCGAGTGGATGGTCGTGTGCCCGTGGGCGACGTCGTTGCGAACTCGCAGCCACTGGGTGATCACCTTGGCGACGTGCTTGGGCTCAACAACGACGGGCGTGTTCCCGCGGCCGCCGTTCTGAGTCCAGGTCCAGCTGTGGAGCACGCAGCCGAGTGGGACGGATCAGTCCAACAGAGGCAGCGACGGACGCCGTTCCGCGGAGAGACCCGACCGCTCAGGCTCTGGCCACTCGGGAAAGTCGGCCAAGCTCCCGCCGTAGGCAAGCACGGTCTGTGAGGCGAGATCGCAGCACGCTTGGATGAAGCCTTCAGCGCCCATCAGGCGCATCGAGTGCCCGCCCCCCTTCAGGGACCACAACGCGCCGGAGTGGTTCGATACCGTGTACGGGTCTCCGCCGTGGCTCAGGATGTCGCGGAGGGCCTTCATATCGGCGAGGTACAGCTTCACCTGTTGGGTGCCGACGTAAGCCTTCCAGCGCGAGCGGTTCCCGGCGGCGTTGCCCAGAGCCCTCGTACGGACTCCCCAGTCGTCGGTGAACAGCCGGACCGCGTGCTGCTGCCCAACGTGGCGGAGCTTGTCTGGGTTGAGCGGAAGATGCCGCGTCCGGGACGGATCAAGGGCAAGGACTTCGTTGAAGAAGGCTTCGACAACCGCGTAAGACATCGTGAAGATCCCCCACCGCAGGGCGTACTGCTTCTTCGAGCCCCCGAGCGACTTGCCGTCCTTCCCGGTCAAGCCGTCAATGTCGCGGTGAAGCCCCACCAGCAGGGAAGGATTCTG
This sequence comes from Streptomyces sp. NRRL B-24572, assembly GCF_002156145.1. Lineage (NCBI taxonomy): Bacteria > Bacillati > Actinomycetota > Actinomycetes > Kitasatosporales > Streptomycetaceae > Streptomyces > Streptomyces sp. NRRL B-24572. The sequence goes on from NZ_MWIG01000025.1 coordinate 22,011, forward strand.
CAGTCCGGCGGATAAGGCGTTGGCGGCGTCTATGACAGCGGGAAGGTGAGGGTGCGGAGGCATACGCGTGATCGTAGTGGCTGCCCTGCGGACGTCGGCTAGTCCAGTGAGGACTGCCGACCTGGACCCTGATTGACCGATGACCAATCGTCCGCCCCCTCGCCCTCAGCGGCAGTTGGCTCGGCCAAGTGCCACCTAGCAAGAAATGTCGCACGTCGACCGACACGAGCGTCCGGGCGGTGACAGTTCGCGCTGCGAAGTGACAACTCTTGCTGCGAGGCACAACCCCGCGCCAAGCTCGCCGCCGTCGAGATCGACCGCCCCGCTAGCAACGGCAAGCGACACGTGACCACGTGGCGGCCGGTGCACGGCTGGTCGGACGCAGAGGTATGGAAGGAGATCGCCCGCAGCTCCTTGCCGTACCACAAGGCTTACGACTGGGGATGAGTCGCCTGTCCTGCTCCTTCTGCGTCCTCGGCTGCGAAGCCGACGTGGTCCTCGCCGCCAGGCTCCGCCCGAAGAAGGCCGCCCAGTACATCACCGTCGAGACCGAGGTCGGCACCGACTTCAAGAACGGCCTGTCCATGAGGCAGATCGTCGAGCGCGCCAATGCCCTGGACGCCGAATACGGCCCGTTGCACCGCCCTCCGCGCGGAACCGCCCTCTCCGGCTACATCGGCCGCAAGGCCACGGCCGCCTGCCTCGCCCGCGTCGACCACAACCGTCTCAGCCTCGCGACCTGACCGCCCAGCCACACCCGGCCGGAGAGCAACCGGCCACCGATCCGAACAGAAGGCACCCATGTCTAAGCACCAGTCCATGCGCTGCACCGTCTGCACCACCAGCTACGACCGCCACGCCCCCCACGAGATCGCGGGCCACACCTTCCGCATGCGCATCGGACGCCCCCGAGCCTGGCGCCTGGCCGTCTCCTGGGAGCACCAGATCGGCAGCGTCAGTTACATCTTCAGCCTCGTTCCAGCATGCAACCGCCCCCAGCGCAACGGCGGTGAACTCCTGGTCCACCGACGCACGGTGACCGGCGCGACCGAGCAGGTCCACTACTTCCGCATCCCGTCCACGCCGGACTTCTACGCCCTGCTCGACCAGACCGGTACCCCCCTCAGCTGACCCACCACCCGGGGGCCGCCTGACCGCGCGGGCGGCCCCGCTCCCAGGAGGACACCCCATGCCCCGCACCACCCGCGCCCACACCATTGCCACCCACCTGACCAACGGCGGCCTCACCGACCTCCGCCTCACTGAGGCCGATCAGCGCGACGGAGACCCCGGCCGGCACGACTCCGACGGCTTCGCCGTCCGACAGCACACTGACGGCACGGGCACAATCGTCGTCATCGCCGGGGCCTACGGCCCGGACTGGTTCGCCACGATGCGCGAGATCATTCACCGCCTGGAGCAGCCGTACATCAAGTGCACCGTCCTCACCGACGAGCCCGGCCTCGCCGATCACGAGGTCCTGGTCCGCTGGGCAACCTCGGACGAGATCCAGGAGCGCAAGCGCGCCCAGGCCCGCGCCCAGGCACCCCTGGCCGCTCTGCTCCGGAAGAACCTTGCCGCCGCCAAGGTTGACGCCGAGCGGCAGGCCCTGGAGGACGCAGGTCAGACCAGCCTGTGGTGAGCGGCGCCGGCATGCGCTGACGGTGCCGCGACAGGCACGGATCGAGAACAGCACGAAGGACGGGTCTCGCACACCAGCCGGACCCGTCCTCCCCGTACCCGCCTCGTCCGAGAGCGACGCCCACGCGCAATCTCCTCGCGCGACGGCCCCCGCGTCGGCACACTGGGCCGATGAGCCTGCTCGACGCCGCCCACTACAGCCCCGACGACATGTTGATGCACCCGCGCCACATCGCCATGCAATCAGCGCTCGCCCACCTCATCGAGCAGGTCAGGGCTATCGACTCCGCCGCAGCGGGCTACGAGTTCCAACAGGAACTTCTCGACCGGATCCTCGAAGTCGACAGGGACCGGTACGAGTTCAAGAAGGCCGCCGAGCGGATCAAGAAGGGCAAGAGCCCGCACCCAGGAGCCCCCGAACCTCAATCCGGACGCGACCTCTCCGACGAGGGGACGTGGCGGTTCGAGCACGCCGTGTGTGAGCGACTGGGCCGGCAGCTCCGATCCGTCGGCGATGCCCTCGCCTGGAGGGCCTTCGGGTTCCACCGGCCCTTCGTCCTCGCACTGAGCCGCAACGACAGCCCAGGCCCCATGCACGGCAAGTCCGGCCTCGCGGCAGAACGAGACCGCGCGGAGAGAGCCTTCAAGGACGACGGCCACTTCGCCCTGCTGCACGACGTCACCAACTGCCTGCGCATCGGCGACATCACCATCTGGGACGAGACCAACCCACCCCTCACCGAGGAGATCAAGACCAACCCCAACGCCAAGCGCAGCACTCAACTTCGGCGGGTCAACCAGGCCAGAGCCGCTATCCTCGACGGCGGGCCGCTTCCCGGCCCCGACACTGCACAGCGTTTGCACGACCTCGACCTCCCGCTGCGCACCCACCTAGACATGCTCCGCTCCGCAGCCCAGCAGGCGGCAGCGGACGGCGTCCATGCCACCGTAATACCTGGAGCCCGCGCCCTCGCCGTCGTTGACCAGCAGGCTTGTTCCCGGCATGGCCTCTCCTCCGATCAGTTCAACGACCGGTTCCAGACAGTCTTCGGAGCGGCACTCGCCAGTGCCGGCATCGCCAGCCGACGAGAAGTCCACAACTGGCACGCCACCACCCTGGATAGCACCGCCCGAGATCCGCTCCGCGTTCCTTGGGCGAACTACCCCCTCGACCCTGCCCTCTGCGCACGCATCATCGGCGACTACGTCATCTTCACCGTTGAGACCTCTGGCCCCTTGCTCACCCGCCTGCTGCGGGCCGCCGGCCTGGACGCTCACTGGATCAGACCGCCGGGCCCGCGAGCTCCCCAGCCCGGCGAAGTGTTCATGGAGATCCATCACCAGGACCAACTACAAGTCCGGCTGCTTCGCGGCGGGATGACGATGACTCCCGGCTGGACGCTTCAGATGGCGCCCTCGGAACTCGACCGCTACCTGCTCGAACTCCTTCAGCCGGGAACGTGGATCGCGGGCATCAGACACCTGTTGGCGGAACGAAAGGTCGGGCGGCCTTGGCCACACTTCCAGGACGAGCACGAGGTCTGGGTGTAACCGCCCCGCAGCGCACGACCGCAAACGGGTCGTGCGGCATGAAGCAAGCTCCGGCGCCCTTGAGCTTCCCGTACGCTCCGCGTCATGACCATATCTGCCAGTCGTCCCGCCGAGCCGCCAAGCCGTAGGGAACGCAGGAAGGCCAAGCGTCGACTGCGCGCTGAACAACGCACGGCAGCCGCTCTACTGCCCCCTGCGGCTCGATGGACGCTCGGCCTCACGGGAGCAGCAACCCTGGGTGCCGGCGCGGTGGCCGTCTTCGTCACGCAGGTTGAAGCAGGGCCCGTTGCCCTCATCACGGTGGGTGCCTTCCTGCTTCTAATCGCCGTGATGGGGAGGCGCATCGCGTCCATGTCCCTCGTCGACGGCGGACTGCAATGGGTGGAGCAGAGGGTGGAGCGGGAGATGAACGAGGCCGAGACCCCTGACCGAGCATTGGAGGTTGCCACTGCCGCCACCACCGTTGCCCCCGAGGTTCAACGCAACGAGCACATCTCGACCATGTCGCACCATGCTTACGAACAGGTCGTTGAAGAACGGCTGGTGTCAGCATTCGGTGACGCAGTTGCACATGCGGGCAACGGGCGTGGACATGATTTTGTGGTGACGCGCGGCGGCAAGAAGGTAGGGGTCGAGGTCTTCTTTGGCCGCCCGGGCAAGCCCTCCGACCCCAGCCGGATGGTCGATAAGGTGCTACGGGCCTTCGCCACGACACCAGACCTCGACGCGCTTGTCTACGTAAGCACTGCCCTTCCGCCGGCGGATCATCGCATGGCAGAGCCTGTCGACCTGGCGCAGCAGCAGGGCAAGGCGCTTAAGTACGTTCGATGGACTGACGACGGCGACACGCCAACCCTGCGTCAGGTCATCGAAGAGCTGCTGTAAACCGTCTGTCGCCGGGCCGCTACGGCAAGGGGTGGGCGGTGATCCACCCTGCGCGGCGGAATCGGCGCTGCGGCCTTGCTGGATCTTTTCTCGTCGCTGGGTTCGCGGCATGCTGCATCTATGACAGTTCCTGCCGCGCGCACTCACTCTCAGACCCATCAAGCAGGCCGACACCTTGCAGTCGCCGAGGCTCTGCTGCGAGGCATACCCGCCAAGCTCAAGGGCGCGCAGACCTACATTGAGGTGGGCGAGCATGATGCTCAAGTGATGGTGGCGACCAAGGGTGCTTGGATGATCGCGGACATCGACAAGTTCACCGCTCTGACGTGCAGTCGAGTCATCCTCGTTCACATCGAGACGGATGGTCACCGCTTCTACATTGCAGAGGGTGACAAGCTTCGCGCAGAGGTGCACACCCGGCATATGCAGTTCCTTGAGCAGGTCGGAGGCACACGCCCCCGAAACCCGGACTCGAAGAACACGGTCATCAAGCCCGCGGACGTCGCCAACTGGCGCGACCAGTGGCAGCTACTGACCTGACAACTCGAAGCAAGCGAGGCCCCGAACACTCATTAGAAGCGCATAGGTACGCGGAGCCGCGCAGACTGGGGTGTGTCCGTCCCGCACTGTGGGAACGGACACACCGAGTTAGTCACACCAGCAGCCCGGGCGCCTTTGGCACGGCCGGGAGGAGTGCGCCGAGGGCCTTCGCCGCGGCGATGACGCTGCGGTCGGCCAGGTACGGGCCGATGATCTGGATCGCCAGCGGCAGACCGTCCCGCGTTTTCCCCGCCGGCATCACCAGTGACGGCAAGCCGACCGGGGAGGCCAGGTTGATCCAGCTCGTCTGGTCGTAGAAGCTGCGCCGCACGCCGTCCACCGTGATGTGCCGGTCCGCAGCAGGGACGGACGTCTGGTCCAGGACGGCGGCCGTCGGCGCTGCCGGGGTGATCAGCAGGTCGTGCGTCTCGAAGTACGTCGCCCACTTCGCGCGGAGCTTCTGCTGCTCCTCGTCGGCGCGCGCCCAGTCGCGGTGCCGTATGGTCCGCGACTTCAGGTACAGGGCCGAGGGGGAGTCGTCGGGAACAGACTCGGCGGCCTTGACCTCTCCGGCGAACGCGGCGTCGGACGCCGTCGCCGACGAGGTGGCGTACATGAGCTGGGTGAACAGGGTGTTGCTCTTGGCGAAGTCGACGGGCCGGGACGTCTCGTCCAGGACAGCGCCGGCGGCGCGGGCCTCACGGGCCACCTGCTCCAGCAGGTCGCGGGTCGAGGAGTCCACGCGGCAGAACTCGTCGTCCGCCCAGACACCGATGCGCTGCCCGCGCAGCGTCGTCGAGACCGGGGCAGGCAGCTCGATGTGCCAGGCGTCACGGTCGGCGGGCGCGGGCGCGGCAAGGACGTCGAGCAGGAGGTCGAGGTCGTCGGCGTCCCGGGCGATCGGACCGAGCGTGAGCATGTCCGAGCTGGTGAGCCACCCGGGCGGGCGGGGGATGTGGCCGCGGGTCGGAACGATCGGGGACGAGCCCCGCGAGGTGCGGAGCGCGTAGACCCCGCAGTAAGCCGCTGGGAGGCGGAGCGATCCGGCGAGGTCGGAACCGACCTCCAGCGGGCTCATGCCGGTGGCGACGGCGACGGCCGGACCACCGGAAGAGCCACCAGCGGTGTGAGCGGACGAGAAGGGATTGCTGGTCGTCCCGAACAGGCTGTTGGAGGTCTGGAGGTCCTGGCACATCGTCGGCACGTTCGTCTTGCCGACGATGACGGCCCCGGCCTGCCGCAGGAGTGCGACGACGTCCGCGTCTCGGTCGGGGACATGGTCGGTCAGGTCCGGGCTCCCGCACGTCGTGCGCAGTCCGACGGTCTCCAGCGCGTCCTTGACCGTCATCGGCAGGCCGTGCAGCGGGCCCTGGGGTCGACCTGTCCGGGCGAGGTATTGGTCGGCCTTCTCGGCGGCAGCGCGGGCGCCGTCGACGTCCAGCGTGGCCACGGCATTAACGCCCGGGTTCACGTCGGCGTGGTGTGCCAGGACCTCGTCCAGCAGCTCCCGGGCGGAAACGGTGCCCCGCCGCAGTGCGGCGAGCTGAGCCCGGGCGCTGGAACGGTACAGGGCAGTAGCGCGGTTCATGGCGTCCTTCCCCGGGGCGGCAGAGGACGCCACGGCCACGGAGGGCAGGGAGGCGGCGGCCACGCCGGTGGCAGCCGCGGTGAGCAGGGTTCGGCGGTTCACGAGCGGGTGGCCCCCAGAGCGACGGGCTCGGGCTGCGCCGCCGGCACGGTGAAGTGGCAGGCAACCCGGACGAGGTGGCGCAGTTCCTTGCGCGGGGTGAGGGTGGACAGAGCCGCGTCGGCGTAGGCCGACGGCTTCTCCACGGGACCTTCGTGGCGCTGCACGAGCGCGGCGTGGATCTGGCGCGCGGTGACGGCGGCGACCTGCTCCCTGCCCGACCACCACCAGGGGAATGGCTGCTGCTCGGCTTCCGCGAGCGCTGCTGGGTCGAGATACGGGCGCAGCTCGATCTGGGCGTCACGGATCTCGACAGCGCGCCGGTACAGGTCGAACGAGACGTCCGTCGAGCCTTCTCCTGGTTCGACGAGGACGATGCTGGGCTCGGCGTCGGACACGGCGCGCCACAGCGGCTCCAGCGTCAGGTACTGCTGCCGCTCCTGGCGAGCAGTCCAGGCCGCCGAGATCCGGGTTGCGACGAGCGGCAGGAAGTAGCCGACCTGGGTGATCGTGGCGCCGATGTCACCGCAGATCCAGGCGTACGGCTCCAGCGGCTTCACACTGAAGCCCAACTCGGCGCCGAGGATTGCGGAGAGACGGATGCCGCTGTAGCCGAGGGTGATGACCGCGCCGACGGCGATCAGGCGGAGGCCGCGGGTGAGCCACGCGTCGCCAGCTTCCTTGGCGTACCGCCAGCAGGTACGGGCGAGGTAGATCTCAGCGACCGTGTAGGTGCACATGTACAGCAGCAGGTAGGTCTGGAAGACCGGATCGTGCGCGTAGTACAGCGTGAAGTCCGTGGGTCGCGGTGAGACCGGGGTGAGCATGGCGAACAGCACGGCCATGAGCGAGATGACCGTAACCGCCCCGGCGAGTAGCCACTGGGTACGGCGTGCGGCTACGGTCGGCGGCTTTGTCCAGTAGGCGATGACCGCGGCCTGGAGGCCGAAGACGAGGACGACGCAGCCCATCGACAAGGGGACGGCGATGTTGGTCACGCCGAGCCAGCCGTCGATCCGTATCCAGACCGGGGTCAGGGATATCGCGTAGCTGAGGGCGGAGAAGAAGTACGTGAACGCGAGCGCGGTGAGTGCGGGGTCGCGTCGGCCCGCCCGCAGGTCACGCAGGAGCAGCAGGAAGCCACTCCCCGCGATTGCCAGGCAAAGCGGGTGAAGAAGGTCTTTCAAGATTTTCTCTTACATATCAGGCACCGCGCCGCATAAGAGTGCGGGCGATGCGGTCCGCCGACTCGCTTCGCGAAGCCGGACGGCTGGTAATCACGTGCGCCTGGAGGAGGCTGCCGATGACCTCCGCCTCACGCTCGGAATCCTGGTCGTAGTGGGTACGGCCGAGGACCGTGGCCAGGAGGTCGTCGTCGAGCAGGTCAACGTCGAAGCTCTCGACGAGAAGTGCGCCCCGGTGGCCCTTGAGGAGATGGGCCAGCTCGTGGGCGATGATGTGATCTTGGTGGGCGTGGCTCGTCTCCGGGTCGTACCCGATGTAGTTCGCCCCGCCGCTGGTGATCACCATGCCGCACGGCAAGGTCCCGTCGGCCCGCTCGTGCGGCGCGATGTGGATCGGCTGCCCGATCCTCGTCTCGACGAATCCGCGCAACTCCCGAACGCTCGTCGCCGGGGGAAGGCCCAGAGACTTCACGAACTCGCGGCACTGGCCAACCAGCGGGTCGACGGTAGTCGTCTCGGTGCTGGCGGCACGGCGTCCCCGGCGCCTCATGGGTTACTCCTCGTACTGGTCGTACTTGCGCCCCGGATCAGGTGCCTGCCGGGGCGGGCGGCTCGGCGGCAGGCAGGCCTTCGAGCTGCCGAACCTGTTCGATGATGGCTGCGGCTGCGTTCAGCCCCTGGTCGGACAAGCCGACCGCTCGCATCGCGATGTTCGTCACCCGAGAGTCCTTCAGCCGCTCCAACGTGGCTGCGGTCACCCCGGCCTCGCTCAGACGCGCCAGCGTCTCCAGCTGCTCCACCATCGTCTCCGGGTTCACTCCCTGGCCCATCCGCTTGGTGAAGTTCCTGAGCTGCTGGTGCAGCTGCTCAGGCGTGGCGCCTGTGGCCTTGAGGCCGTTCAGTCGGACGATCATGGCGTTCACGGCCGCGGTGGTGGTGTCGCTCGCCCAGTAGTCCCGAGGGACACCGAACAGGTCGGCGAGCGCGTCCATGGTCTTCTTGGTCGGGTTGTCCGACCGGCCCGTCCGTAGCTGCCAGATGTACGTGGACGATGGGGCCGGCATCCCCAGCTCTCCGAGCATCCGAACGACCTGCGGGTTGGTGAAGGGCCCCCGAGGGTCATTCGTACACAGGAAGTCGAGCCGCTCCGCGAAGCTGTCCTCGTCGGGTGGTTCCTGGCTGTCGGCATCGGTCACGATGGCACCCCCCTCCTTGATTCATTTCAGTTGGCAGAAGCAGACCGGACTGCCAGCTTCCGATGGGGAGGTTATCAACTGAGATTGACACCCCCTCCGGCGGGGGTCGCGTCCGCTTTGTCTGGAATAGAGCTTCTATTGGGCGCTATACCACCCGGGATTTGGCGGGACATCTCGGGCCCCCGTTCAGCTGAGTTCAGCTGAACGGTACCCTCCGGTTTGTTCTCGGCTACGCTGTGAACTCAGGTTGCCCGCCCTGCCGTCGCGTGGGGGCTTGCGAGGTGCGAGCGGGGTCTTCTGGATGAGAGTAGACCGGGGTTCGAACTGCTATTCGAATCCACTCTTGTGGATGGGACGGATCGACGTGACGCTTTCCTCCGCTGAACGTGGCCTGCACAAGGCGCCGTTCCTGCTGTCGCTGGCTCCGTGGCGGCAACTCGCCCTGAGCCGCGAGATCACCGTGTGTCTGGGCCCGGACAAGGCGCCGGGCGTTGCTATGGAGTGTGCCGTCACGTTCGCCCGACGCACCCTGCCGATGCTCCTGGAAGACTCCCCGGCCGCGCAGGTGGTAAGCGAACAGGTCGTCGCAGTGGTCCGTGAGCTCGTCGACATCACCGCGCGAGATCGCCACGGTGCCGACCTCCTGGGGCGCATCGTGTTCGACGGTGCGCATGTCACGGTCTCCGTTGGAGAGAAGCGGGAGCCACTCCCGCAGCCCGACGAAGAACCCGGCCTCTACCTCGTGCGCGGACTTGCCGACGACATCGGTCAATACGGCGGCGACGAAGGCGGCTACGTCACCTGGGCCTCCATACCCGTCCCTGCGGCCACTCGATAGCCCCCCGGGGGTAGTTGTCGGCCTTCGCTATGGAGCCCTCAAGTGTGTGCCCTCAAGACTATTTCGCGATCATGAGGGTCGGCGCTGCCGGCGAATTCGAGTGGCTGCTTGACGGGGGCGCCCTTGCCTGCCCGAGCTCGGCGAGGTGGCGTAGTTAGAGTTCTTCCGTCGACGGTATCCAGGCGGGGTGACCCCTGTTCGGATGGAATGGCTGCCAAGACAACTTGCATCGCGATGCCAGCGGCTCGGCGGTCACTCGCAGAATGACAAGCGGAACCTGCGATGCCACACGACATGTGGTCTGCATCACAGCGATTGTCCGTATGCTGGACAGCTAGGCTGCGTGCCAGCCGCTACGCAACGACGCCCACTGCGCCCCATCTTGGCCGCCGCCGGAGTCCTTCAAGTACCCGCCGCAGAGGTTGCCTCGCGCCGTCGATCAAGACCGTCGATCGAACGTAGCCGCCAAGGTAGCCATGAAAACGCCCCTCCGGACGTTTGTGCAGGTGACAGCGATCTGCCGAATCAACCGAAAGTTTGATTGCGGAGCAATCCGTGGCGCGATGCCCGCGGGACCCCTCGCCGACCACTCTGGTCAGCATGTTCGTGGCATGGAGAGACCTGAGATTCGCCAAGGGGCGTTTCACCCTCATGGGCACCGTGATCGTGCTGATCACCCTGCTCGTGGGATTGCTGTCCGGGCTGACCGCCGGACTCGCGCGAGAGAACATCTCCGCGATCACCGGCCTGCCCGCCGACCGGCTGGCCTTCGCGGCGCCGCCGTCCGGGCAGTCGGCCTCCTTCACCAACTCGACGGTGACGGAGGAGCAGTGGCGCAGGTGGGCGGAGCGGTCCGGGGTGACGGAGGCCGACCCGCTCGGCATCCGCACCCTCAACGCGACCGTCGGGGACCGCACGGCCGCCGTCTCCGCCTTCGGCACGGAACCGGACGCGGGCCTCGCCCCCGGAACCGTCGGCGCGGGCAAGGCCGTCCTGTCCGAGTCGGCGGCGGAGGAGCTGGCCGTGCAGGCCGGCGACAGGGTTCGCCTCGGCTCGCTGGAGGTCACCGTCACGGCGGTCTCCGGCGACGCCTCCTACAGCCACACCCCCGTGGTGTGGACCTCCCTCGACGACTGGCAGAAGCTCGGCCACAGCGGCCCCACCTCGCGGGAGGAAGCCACCGTCATCGCGCTCAGCGGCGACGACGTCGACTGGGCGGCCGGTGACAAGGCCGCCGGCACCGAGGCCCGCACCCTCGACGGGGCCCTCACCGCCATAGGGTCCTACCAGGCCGAGAACGGCTCGCTGCAGCTCATGCGCGGTTTCCTCTTCGCCATCTCCGCGCTCGTCATAGGAGCCTTCTTCACCGTCTGGACCATCCAGCGCAGCGGTGACGTCGCCGTCCTCAAGGCGCTCGGCGCCTCCACCCCGTACCTCCTCAAGGACGCCCTCGGGCAGGCCGTCCTCATGCTCACCGCCGGCACCGGGCTCGGCACCGCCCTCGCGGTCGGCATCGGCGCCCTCGTCAGCGGCGGCAACGTGCCCTTCGTCCTCGAACCGCTCACCGTCCTCGGCCCGGCCGCCGTGATCGTCGTCCTCGGTGTCCTCGGCGCCGCCCTGTCCATCCGGCGGATCACCGCCGTCGACCCCCTCACCGCCCTCGGGAGCGCCCGATGAGTCTCGTCCTCGACGCCGTCACCCTCACCTACCCCGACGGCGACGGCCGGCTCACCGCCCTCGACGCCGTCTCCCTCACCGTCCCCGCCGGCACGCTCACGGCCGTCGTCGGCCCGTCCGGCTCCGGCAAGTCCAGTCTCCTCGCGGTCGCCGCCACCCTGGTGACCCCGGACTCGGGGCGGGTCGTCGTCGCCGGTACGGACACGGGGGCGCTCACCGCCGCCGCCAAGGCGGAGTTGCGGCGCGAGCACATCGGGATCGTCTTCCAGCAGCCGAACCTGCTGCCCTCGCTGAGCGCGGTGGAGCAGCTCCAGGTGATGGCCCATCTGTCGGGGCGGCCGCCGAAGTCCGTACGCGACCGGGCACTTGACCTCCTCGGCGCGGTG
>NZ_MWIG01000250.1:0-224 GCF_002156145.1 Streptomyces sp. NRRL B-24572
CGCCCCCGCCCCGCACGGCCGACGCCCCGGCCGTACGGCTCGGGCACCGCATCCGCGCCTATACGTGGATGCCGAGGCTGTCTCCCTCCAGCAGGGCGAGGCCCAGCTCGGTGACCGTGTGCAGGGTCGCGTTGCGGTGGCGCAGGCTGGAGACCAGTGCCGCCTCCCGCAGGGCCGTGATGTGCCGGCTGGCGTTGGGCGGTGTGGTGCCCGCGCGGCGGGCG
>NZ_MWIG01000250.1:298-15113 GCF_002156145.1 Streptomyces sp. NRRL B-24572
CGCGACCGGTCGCGGCACACCTGCACCCGTATGCGCTCCCAGAACGGGCCGAGCACCGTGTCGAAGTACGAGTGCGCCGCGTCGGCCAGCCGGCCGATCCCCTCGGGCTCTCCCTCCACCAGCTCCCGGGACCAGGACGGCAATCGCCGCGTGGTGTTCTGATGGGCGAACTCCCGCAGGTCACGCAGTACTTGACGTAACGGCGTGGCACGCAGCGCCTCCATCCGGTCGGCGAGGGTGCCACCGACCGCGGGTGTCAGGAAGTCCACCGAGTACCCGACGGGCGGCGCGAGGGCCGTCAACATCCTTGTGGTGGAGGGGACTCGGGGCAGGGACTCCCGCATCCACGGCCCGAAGAGCACCCCCGTGTCCCGTCTTCGCAGCCGGTGCAGGCTCATCAGCACCTCCCACATCGGGTCGGGTTCGGAGGCGATCCGAATCCGCCCGAGGTCTTCCCCCGTGAAGTGGATCCGCAGCATCTCAACCCCTCTCAGCAGGGCAATTACGTTCCAGCGCAACAAAGTTCATGGCAGTCCCCCGATGAACGCAGACTCTGACCCGTTCGGTACCTGATCGGCTCAGTCACCAACAGGACGGTGGATCGTAAAATGCCCGAGACCCTGGAGAAGAGATGTTGCGGCAGGCGTGTCGCGACGCGGGGGCTCGTCCGCGCACTGGCCGTGGGGATGGCCCTCACCGCAGCCGCCGGCTGCTCCGGATCGACCGGGACACCGCCGGACACGGCCGCGAAGCCGGCGGTGGAACCCGCCCGGCTGACCGCGCTGCACCGGCTTCCCCCCATCACGGGGCTTCTCTTCACCCCGCACCTCCGCAGCGCCGAGGCCCAGCAGAAGACCGCCATCGCCTGCATGGCCGGGCGGGGATTCCACTACGTCCCCGTTCCCCCGTCCAAGAGCCCGGACGGCGCCGACGAGCGCCCGCAGCCGTTCGGCCTCGAATCCTCGGCACCGCCGCGCGCCACCGCCATGCCGTCCCCCGAGACGCCGCCGGCGTCCGGCAGCCCGGAGAGCACCGCCGCCTACACGCGGGCCCTCTTCGGCGCCGAGAACAAGCGGGTCACCGCCAAGGGCCTGCGGCTCAGCGTCTCCCGGCCCGGCGAGGGCTGCCTCGCCGAGGCGGAGACACGGGTGCTCGGCGACGGGCGGATGCGCTGGCTCCAGGTACGGATCCTGCTCTTCGAGGCGCAGGAACAGGCGCGCAAGGACGTGGAGAAGGACCCCGAGTTCCGTGCGGCGACCACCCGTTGGCGGGAGTGCATGGACCGGAACAAGGTCAAGGCCCAGGACCCCGTCCAGGTGCAGAACTCGCTGCGCTCGGCGGAAGCCCGGCGGACCAGCCCCGTCGCCGCGGCGGATCTGCGCTGCAAGGCGGAGACCGGGTACCTCACCACCGCGTACAACCGGCTCGCCGCCGCGCAGCAGCGCTGGCTGGACCAGCACCCCGATGTCGGCGACGACTGGAAGAAGCTGTCGGCCCGCCAGAACAAGGCGGCCGGCGAGGTCCTGGGCACGACGAGCTGAGCCCGCCGACGGCCACCGCCCCCGCCCCACCGCACTCTTCCGCTCCCGGTCCGGGAACGGCCGCTCCACCCAGACGAGAGGAACACCGTTCATGTCCACGACCCACCCGAAGTCCGGCCTCCGCAGGAAGTTCGCCGCCGTCGCCGGCGCGACCGCGCTCCTCGTGGGCGGCGGCATCGCCACCGCGTCGACCGCCTCGGCCGGCCCCAACTGCGCGTCGGGCTACCACTGCGTCTTCTACAGCGGCATCGGTACGTCCGCCGGGCACGCGTTCTACAACAGCGACCCCGACTTCACCGACAACTACTTCGACGGCACGTCGAGCAACATCAACGACAACGTGTGGTCGGCCAGCAACTCCAGCAGCGGCGGCTACGAGAGCCACTACTACTACGACACCAACTACAGCGGCGGGCTGGTCTTCTGCGTCAACCCGGGCAGCGCGGTCAACTACGACCGGCTCTCGGACGACGGCGTCAAGGGCAACCACATCGGCCAGCGCGACGAGGCCAGCTCCCTGCTGATGCGCCCCTCGACGACCATCTCCTGCTTCTGACCGATGACGCCCCCACGGCCCGCGAACAGAAGCGGGTGTGCGGAGGAGCTGACTCTCCCCCGCACACCCTTGCGGTCCGTGCCTCTGGCAGCACACCCCACAACCGAAAGGTAGATCAGAACATGACCAGGATCAGCATGAACGCCGGACTCCGTCGTAAGTTCGCGGCCGTGGCCGGCGCCACCGCGCTCCTCGTGGGCGGCGGCATCGCCACCGCGTCGACCGCCTCGGCCGGCCCCAGCTGCCCCTCGGGCTACCACTGCCTCTTCGAGGGCAGCATCGGGTCCTCCGTGCACAACTACTTCAACAGCGACGCGGACTTCACCAACGACGTGTTCTCCAGCGGACACAACGTGAACGACAACTCGTGGTCCGCGAGCAACTCCAGCACCGGCGGCTACGAGAGCCACTACTACTACGACACCAACTACCAGGGTGGCCTCGTCTTCTGCGTCAACCCCGGCAGCTACGTCTCCCACGACCGGCTGACGGACGACTTCGTGGACGGCAACCACGTCGGCCAGCGTGACGAGGCCAGCTCCCTGCAGCTGACGGGGACGACCTCGGTCTCCTGCTTCTGATCCTCACGCCCCCCACGGAACACCCGCACGAAAGCGGCCCCGCACCGGAACTCCGGTGCGGGGCCGCTCTGCTACGCGTACGAGAAGAGGCTCAGCCCTCGCTGACGCCCAGCTTCTCCAGGATCAGGTCCTTGACCTTCGCCGCGTCGGCCTGGCCACGGGTGGCCTTCATGACCGCGCCGACCAGGGCGCCGACCGCCGCGACCTTGCCGCCGCGGATCTTGTCGGCGATCGCCGCGTTGCCCGCGATGGCCTCGTCGACGGCCGCACCGAGCGCGCTGTCGTCGGAGACGACCTTCAGACCGCGCTTCTCGACGACCTCGTCCGGGGTGCCCTCGCCGGCGAGGACGCCCTCGATGACCTGGCGGGCCAGCTTGTCGTTGAGGTCGCCGGCCGCGACCAGGGCGGAGACCCGGGCCACGTCCGCCGGCGTGATGGGCAGCTCCTCCAGGGAGACGCCCTTCTCGTTGGCGTTGCGGGCGAGCTCGCCCATCCACCACTTGCGGGCCGACGCCGCGTCGGCGCCCGCCTCGATGGTGGCGACGATCGCGTCGACCGCGCCGGCGTTGAGGATGGACTGCATCTCCTGCTCGGAGACGGCCCACTCCTCACGCAGACGGTTGCGGCGCACGCGCGGCAGCTCGGGCAGACCGGCGCGCAGCTCCTCGACCCACTCGCGGGCCGGGGCGACGGGGACGAGGTCGGGCTCCGGGAAGTACCGGTAGTCCTCGGCGTTGTCCTTGATGCGGCCGGAGGTGGTGGTGCCGTCGTCCTCGTGGAAGTGACGGGTCTCCTGGACGACCTTGCCGCCGGCCTCCAGGATCGCGGCGTGCCGCTGGATCTCGAAGCGGCAGGCACGCTCCACGCTGCGCAGCGAGTTGACGTTCTTCGTCTCGCTGCGCGTACCGAACTCGGCGCCGGGCTTCCGCAGCGACAGGTTCACGTCGCAGCGCATCTGGCCCTTGTCCATGCGCGCCTCGGAGACGCCCAGGGCGCGGATCAGCTCGCGCAGCTCGGCGACGTACGCCTTGGCGACCTCGGGGGCCCGCTCGCCCGCGCCCTCGATCGGCTTGGTGACGATCTCGATGAGCGGGATGCCGGCCCGGTTGTAGTCGAGCAGCGAGTGCGAGGCGCCGTGGATGCGGCCGGTCGCGCCACCGATGTGGGTGGACTTGCCGGTGTCCTCCTCCATGTGGGCGCGCTCGATCTCGACGCGGAAGACCTCGCCGTCCTCCAGCTGGACGTCCAGGTAGCCGTTGAAGGCGATCGGCTCGTCGTACTGGGAGGTCTGGAAGTTCTTCGGCATGTCCGGATAGAAGTAGTTCTTCCGGGCGAAGCGGCACCACTCGGCGATCTCGCAGTTCAGCGCGAGGCCGATCTTGATCGCGGACTCGACGCCGATCGCGTTGACCACCGGCAGGGAGCCGGGCAGGCCGAGGCAGGTCGGGCAGGTCTGCGAGTTCGGCTCCGCGCCCAGCTCGGTCGAGCAGCCGCAGAACATCTTCGTCTTGGTGCCGAGCTCGACATGGACCTCGAGGCCCATGACGGGGTCGTACTCGGCGAGCGCCGCCTCGTACGACAGCAGTTCAGTGACAGTCACGGTGGAACTTCCCTCTCAGCCCAGCAGGACGTCGTCGTCGCCGAGCCGCTTCAGCTCGCGGTACAGGATGGCGAGGCCGGTGACGATGGCGGCGGCGGACACGGCGGAGTCGATCAGCCGCAGCATGTCGTGGTCATTGCGGGCCAGCTTGGCCTGCTTCGCGACGCTGACCGCGCCGAACGCGGTGGTCGCCAGCGAGACGTAGAGGCCGGTCTTGGACTTCTTGAAGTTCTTGGCCTTCTTTGCCATGGCACTCACAGCGACGGAGCCTCCTCAAGCAGTGGGTGACCCCACTTTTCCACGAAGGCGGCCTCGACGGCGGCGCCGACCTTGTACAGCCGGTCGTCCTTCATGGCGGGGGCGATGATCTGCAGACCGACCGGGAGGCCGTCCTCGGGCGCCAGGCCGCAGGGCAGCGACATGGCGGCGTTGCCGGCCAGGTTGGTCGGGATGGTGCACAGGTCCGCGAGGTACATCGCCATCGGGTCGTCGGCGCGCTCGCCGATCGGGAAGGCGGTGGTGGGGGTCGTCGGGGAGACGATGACGTCCACCTCCTCGAAGGCCTTCTCGAACTCGCGGGTGATGAGGGTGCGGACCTTCTGCGCCGAGCCGTAGTAGGCGTCGTAGTAGCCGGAGCTCAGCGCGTACGTACCGAGGATGATGCGGCGCTTGACCTCGTCGCCGAAGCCGGCCTCACGGGTGAGGGCGGTGACGTCCTCGGCCGAACGGGTGCCGTCGTCGCCGACGCGCAGGCCGTAGCGCATGGCGTCGAAGCGGGCCAGGTTGGAGGAGCACTCCGACGGCGCGATCAGGTAGTACGCCGAAAGGGCGAGGTCGAAGGTCGGGCAGTCCAGCTCGACGATCTCGGCGCCCAGCGACTTCAGCAGCTCGACGGACTCGTCGAAGCGCTGCACGACGCCGGCCTGGTAGCCCTCGCCGCGGAACTGCTTGACGACACCGACGCGCATGCCGGCCACCGAGCCGTTGCGGGCGGCCTCGACGACCGGCGGGACCGGGGCGTCGATGGACGTCGAGTCGAGCGGGTCGTGCCCGGCGATCGCCTCGTGCAGGAGGGCCGCGTCCAGGACCGTACGGGCGCAGGGGCCGCCCTGGTCGAGGGAGGAGGAGAAGGCGACCATGCCGAAGCGGGAGACGCCGCCGTAGGTCGGCTTGACGCCGACGGTGCCGGTGACGGCCGCGGGCTGGCGGATGGAGCCGCCGGTGTCCGTGCCGATGGCGAGCGGGGCCTCGTACGCGGCGAGGGCGGCCGAGGAGCCGCCGCCGGAGCCGCCGGGGATCCGGGTCAGGTCCCAGGGGTTGCCGGTCGGGCCGTAGGCGCTGTTCTCCGTGGAGGAGCCCATCGCGAACTCGTCCATGTTGGTCTTGCCGAGGATGACGACGTCGGCGGCCTTCAGGTTCTTGACCAGGGTCGCGTCGTACGGCGGGATCCAGCCCTCCAGGATCTTCGAGCCCACGGTGGTCGGCATGCCGACGGTGGTGAAGATGTCCTTGAGCGCGAGCGGCACACCGGCGAGCGGGCCGAGCTTCTCGCCGCGGGCGCGCTTCTCGTCGACGGCACGCGCCTGGGCGAGGGCGCCCTCGCGGTCGACGTGCAGGAAGGCGTGGACCTTCTCGTCGACGGCCTCGATGCGGGCGAGGTGGGCCTCGGTGACCTCGACGGCGGTCAGCTCGCCGGCGGCGATCTTCCCGGCGATCTCGGCCGCGGTGAGCTTGATGATGGTGTTGTCCGTCATGACTTCTTAGTCCTCCCCCAGGATCTGCGGCACCTTGAAACGCTGCTGCTCCTGGGCCGGGGCGCCGGAGAGCGCCTGCTCGGGGGTGAGCGACGGACGGACCTCGTCCGCGCGCATGACATTGGTCAGCGGCAGCGGGTGGGAGGTCGGCGGTACGTCTTGGTCGGCGACCTCGGAGACGCGGGCGACCGCGCCGATGATGTCGTCGAGCTGGCCGGCGAAGTGATCGAGTTCTTCGCCCTTCAGCTCCAGACGCGCCAGCCGTGCGAGGTGGGCGACCTCCTCGCGCGTGATGCCAGGCATGCGGATCCTCACGGGGTGAGTTAGATGGTGTTGGCCCAATCCTATGGGGCCGGTACCGCTGCCCGTTAAACGGTTTGCCCCAGGAGGGGCAGGCGTCACTGCACGACGTGGCCCGAAGGGTGGTCCAGGTCGACCTGGGCGGCGATGTCGGCGGGGCGGCGCCAGCCGTGCTCGCCGCGGGCCAGGAGCCAGGCGGTGGCCTCGCCGGGCGGCATCGCGGCGGCGACCAGCCAGCCCTGGACGGCGTCGCAGCCCAGGTCGCGCAGGCGCTCCCAGGTCTCGTCGTCCTCGACGCCCTCGGCGACGACGAGGAGGCCGAGGGAGTGGGCGAGGTCGACGGTGCAGCGGACGATCTCGGCGTCCTCGGTGTCGACGGCGAGCCGGGCCACGAACGAGCGGTCGATCTTCAGTTCGCTGACGGGCAGCCGGCGCAGGTGGACGAGGGAGGAGTAGCCGGTGCCGAAGTCGTCGAGGGACATCTTCACGCCGTGGCCGGTGAGCCCGTTCAGCGTGTCGGCGGCCCGCTGGGGGTCCTCCAGGAGCACGTGCTCCGTTATCTCCAGCTGGAGGGCGCCGGCCGGGACGCCGTGGCGGGCGAGCCGGGCGGCGACGGCGCCGGCGAAGCCGGGGGTGTGGACGTCGCGGGGCGAGACGTTGACGGCGACGGGGACGTTGAGGCCCTGGGCGCGCCAGCGGGCGACCTGGGCGAGCGCGGTCTCCAGGACGTACTCGGTGAGGTGCGGCATCAGCCCCGAGGACTCGGCGATGGCGATGAACTCGTCCGGCGGGACCTTGCCGCGCTCGGGGTGGACCCAGCGGACGAGGGCTTCGAGGCCGGCGACCTGGCCGTCGAAGCGGACCTTGGGCTGGTAGTGGAGTTCGACCTCGCCGGCGTCGAGGGCGCGGCGGAGGTCGCCGAGGAGGCCGAGCCGGTCGGGGGTGTTGGAGTCGCGCTTGGACTCGTAGACCTCGACGCCGGTGCGGTCGCGCTTGGCCTGGTACATGGCGACGTCGGCGCGGCGCAGCAGGCCCTCGGCGTCGAGGGCGTGGTCGGGGAAGACGGCGACGCCGGCGCTGGCCTCCAGGACGAGGGTGAGCCCGTCGAGGTCGAGCGGGGAGGAGAGCTCGGCGACGAGGTGGCGGGCGACCCGCTGGGCGCTGGTGGTGGAGTCGGCGGTGGGCAGCAGGACGGCGAACTCGTCGCCGCCGAGCCGGGCGGCCTCGGCGCCGCGGGGCAGGGCGAGGCGGAGCCGTTCGGCGATCTGGAGGAGCAGCCGGTCGCCGGCGAGGTGGCCGAGGGTGTCGTTGACCGAGCGGAAGCGGTCGAGGTCGATCAGGACGAGGGCGGCGCGGGCTCCCTGGCCCTCGGCCTCCTCCAGGGCGGTCCAGGCCCGCTCCAGGAGCCACTGGCGGTTGGGGAGCCCGGTGAGCGGGTCGCGGAGCTGTTCCTCGGCGCGGGCGCGGGCGATCCAGAGGGTGGAGTCGAGGGCGATGAGGGGGACGGCGAAGAGCGGCAGGACGACCGGCCGGGTGGCGGCGACGACGCAGATGAGCGGGGTGATGCCGAGCAGGGCGACGGCGACGAGGCCCTGTCTCAGGAGGGCGGTGCGGGCGATGGTGGGCAGTCCGCGGCCCTGGGGGGCGAGCGTGTACCACAGGAGGAGGCGGGTGACCACGAGGTAGGTGCCCGCGGCGAGGACGACTTCCGGGAGGTCCCCGATCGTCCAGTCGAGGGGCTGCCAGGGCTGTTCGACGGTCGGTACGTCTCCGAAGAGGGCGAGGACGAGGGCGGCGGCGCCGACCCCGAGGACGTCGGCGGCGCCGTGCAGCAGGCCCTGGCGCCAGCGGTGCCTGCGGGTGGCGCCGACGATGGCGACGACGGTCAGCGAGACGAGTCCGGCGGGCACCCAGCCGTACAGCAGGAGGACGGCGAGGGTGAGGGCGGCGCCGGAGCCGGTGCCGCCCCACCAGCGGTCCCGGCCGAGGGCGACCAGGTGGCCGACGATGAGGCCGGTGAGGACGGCGAGGGACCAGCCGGCGACGCCGCCGGGGAAGAGTCCGTGGCCGCCGCTCAGGGCTCGCTGGAGCCCGGCGACGAGCACGACTGCGGCGATGCCCACCACGGCTGCGGGCAGCCGGGAGGGAAAGCCCAGGGGCGCCACACGGCCGTGCGGCCGTGGGACCGGGGCGGCGCTCTCGGTCGGTTCCATTCCCGTCCCTCTCACAGGCGGCGGTGCCGTCGGTGTGCGATGGGCCGCGGTGGGCGCGGCCGTACGTCGTCCGGTCCCGTCCGGCGGGCGGCCGCTGTCGGGCGGCCGTTCCCGGAGGCACGGGGCCGTTGTCCTGACGCCATGACCGGCAGAGCCCTCGCGTGGGCGTGCAGGACTGGACGCACGGTCACCACACTAGGCCGCCGAGGGCTCCGACGGGCAGCGCTCTCCCTCTCTTGCCCGAATGCGACCAGCCCACCCGTAACGATCTGGTATGCGCCGAACGGGTGAGCTTCCGCGGGGTGCCGGGAGGGTCCCGGGGGCTACTCGGCGACGGGTACCGCGGCCTCCCGAGCCGCCTCGGGCCCCTGTTCGAGCAGGACGGAGAAGCCTTCCTCGTCCAGAACCGGAACCTTCAGCTGCATCGCCTTGTCGTACTTCGAACCAGGGTTTTCACCGACCACCACGAAGCTGGTCTTCTTCGAAACGGAACCGGTCACCTTCGCTCCGAGCCGCTGGAGCGACTCTTTTGCGCCATCCCTGGTGAACTTCTCCAGGGTGCCGGTGACCACGACCGTCAGGCCCTCCAGCGGACGCGGGCCCTCGTCCTCTCCGGCCCCCTCGTCCTCCAGGGTGACCCCGGCGGCACGCCACTTGCGCACGATCTCGCGGTGCCACTCCTCCGAGAACCACTGCTTCACGGCGGCCGCGATGATCCCGCCGACCCCGTCGACGGCCGCCAGCTCCTCCTCGCTCGCCTGCTCGATCCGCTCCAGGGAGCGGAACTCGCGGGCCAGCGCCTCGGCCGCGACCGGGCCCACGTGCCGGATGGAGAGGCCGTTGATGAAGCGGGCGAGCGGGCGGGTCTTCGCCGCCGCGATGTTCTCCAGCATCGCGAGCGCGTTCTTCTTCGGCTCGCCCTTCTGGTTGGCGAAGACCGTGGCGATCTTCTCCTCGCCGGTCTTCGGGTCCCGCTTGGGCAGCCCGCTGTCCGGGTCGAGGACGTACGCCTTGATCGGGAGCAGCTGCTCGATGGTGAGGTCGAAGAGGTCGCCCTCGTCGACGAGCGGCGGCTCGGCCGGCTCCAGGGGTCGGGTGAGGGCGGCGGCGGCCACGGCTCCGAAGTTCTCGATGTCGAGGCACTGGCGCCCGGCGAGGAAGAAGAGACGTTCACGCAGCTGGGCCGGGCACGTTCGGGCGTTCGGGCAGCGGAGGTCGATGTCGCCCTCCTTCATCGGCTTCAGCGCCGTCCCGCACTCCGGGCACTCGGCGGGCATCACGAACTCCCGCTCGGTGCCGTCCCGCAGGTCGGCGACCGGCCCGAGGATCTCGGGGATCACGTCGCCGGCCTTGCGCAGCACGACGGTGTCGCCGATCAGCACGCCCTTGGCCTTCACGACCTCCTGGTTGTGGAGGGTCGCGAACTCGACCTCGGAGCCGGCCACGGTCACCGGCTCGACCTGCGCGTACGGCGTGACGCGGCCGGTGCGGCCGACGCCGACCTTGATGTCGACCAGCTTGGTGTTGACCTCCTCCGGCGCGTACTTCCAGGCGATCGCCCAGCGCGGGGCGCGCGCGGTGGAGCCGAGCCGGCCCTGGAGCGGGATCTCGTCGAGCTTGACGACGACCCCGTCGATCTCGTGCTCCACGGAGTGCCGGTTCTCCCCGAAGTACGTGATGAACTCCCGCACGCCGTCGAGGGAGTCGACGACCTTGTTGTGCCGGGCGGTGGGCAGGCCCCACTCGCGCAGCAGCTCGTACGTCTCCGAGAGCCGGGAGATCTCGAAGCCCTCGCGGGCGCCGATGCCGTGGACCACCATGTGGAGCGGCCGGGAGGCGGTGACCTTCGGGTCCTTCTGCCGGAGCGAACCGGCGGCGGCGTTGCGCGGGTTGGCGAAGGGCTTGTCGCCGGCCTCCACCAGGCGGGCGTTGAGCCCCTCGAAGGCCTCCATCGGGAAGTAGACCTCGCCGCGGATCTCCACCAGGTCCGGGATGCGGTCGCCCCGGAGGCGCTCCGGGATGTCGGCGATCGTCCGGACGTTGGGCGTGATGTCCTCGCCGGTGCGGCCGTCGCCGCGGGTGGCGGCGCGGGTCAGCCGCCCGTGCTCGTAGGTGAGGTTGACCGCGAGGCCGTCGACCTTCAGCTCGCACAGGTAGTGGTAGTCGGTCGTGCCGACGTCCCGCGCGACCCGCTCGGCCCAGGTGGCGAGCTCCTCCTCGTCGAAGGCGTTGTCCAGGGAGAGCATCCGCTCCCGGTGCTGGACGGCGGTGAACTCGGTCTCGTACTGCCCGGCGACCTTCTGGGTCGGCGAGTCCGGCGTCCGCAGCTCCGGGTACTCCTCCTCCAGCGCTTCGAGCGCGCGCAGGAGCTTGTCGAACTCGCCGTCGCTGATGACCGGCTGGTCCTTCACGTAGTACCGGAAGCGGTGCTCCTCGACCTGCTCGGCGAGCTCGGCGTGCTTCTCCCGCGCCTCGACGGGCAGGGCCCCCTGTTCGACTGCCACCGTTTCGTCCTCCGTTACTCAGGGTTGTCCGCGAGCGACCGTGCCGCTCTGACGCAGTGGGCGAGCGCCGCCCGGGCATAGGCGGGCGAAGCGCCCGCGAGACCGCACGTCGGGGTGACGACCACGGACTCGGCGAGAGTCCCCGGATTCAGCCCCAGCCTGCGCCACAGCGTCCTGACACCCATGACGCTACCGCCCGGGTCCGACAACGGGCCGTCGGTGGACGGCACCACACCGGCGAAGAGCTTCGTCCCGGCCTCCACGGCCTCGCCGATCGGCTCCTCGTCACGTTCGGTGAGGAGCGAGAAATCGAACGAGATGCCCGCCGCCCCGGCCCGCCGCAGCAGCGCGAACGGCACGTCGGGCGCGCAGGAGTGGACGACCACCGGCCCGTCGTGGACGGCCATCACCTCGCGCAGGGCGCTCTCCACGACCTGCCGGTCGACGGCCCGGTGGGTGCGGTAGCCGCTGGCGGTACGGATCTGCCCGCGCAGTACGGCGATGAGCGAGGGCTCGTCGAGCTGGAGGACGAGGCGCGCCCCCGGGACGCGCTTCCTCAGCTCCGCGAGATGCGTGTGGAGCCCCTCGGCGAGGGAGCCGGCCAGGTCGCGGCAGGCGCCTGCGTCGCCGAGGGCGGCCTCGCCGCCGCGCAGCTCCAGGGCCGTGGCGAGCGTCCACGGGCCGACGGCCTGGACCTTGAGCGGGCCCTCGTACCCCTGGGTGAACTCCTCCAGGGCGTCGAGGTCCTCGCCGAGCCAGGAGCGGGCCCGCTTGGTGTCGCGCCCCGGCCGGTCGCTGATCCGCCAGCCGCTCGGCTCCACGTGCGCGTACAGGTCGACGAGCATCCCGATCGTCCGGCCGATCATGTCGGCGCCGGGGCCGCGCGCGGGCAGCTCGGGAAGGAAGGGGAAGTCCTCGAAGGACCCGGTGGCGGCCTTGGCGGCCTCGCGCGCGTCACCACCGGGCAGGGAACCGACGCCGGTGGCGGGGCCCCAGAGCTTGGTGTCGTCCATGTCTATCGCCCCGGACGGACCGTCAGGTCGTTGATCTCCGCGTCGCGCGGCAGGTCGATCGCGGTGACGATCGCCGTCGCGACCGACTCGGGGTCGATCCAGCGGGACGGGTCGTACTCCTTGCCCTCCTGCTGGTGGACCTTGGCCTGCATGGGGCTGGCGGTGCGGCCCGGGTAGACCGAGGTGACCCGCACCCCGTTGGCGTGCTCCTCGTGGCGCAGGGCGTCCGCGAGGGCCTTGAGGCCGTGCTTGGAGGCGGCGTACGCGGCCCACTCGGCGTGCGCGTTGAGCCCGGCGCCCGAGTTCACGAAGACGACGTGGCCCTGGGAGACCCGCAACTGGGGCAGGAAGTGACGGGTCAGCTCGGCCGGGGCGACCAGGTTGACGTTCAGCTGGTGGTGCCAGGTCTTCGGGGTGAGCTCCCCGATCGGCCCGAGGTCGACGACGCCCGCGATGTGCAGCAGGCTGTCCACCCGGTCCGGGAGGCTCTGGTGCGAGAACGCCCAGGACAGCCGGTCCGGATCGGCGAGGTCCCCGACGAGCGTCCGCGCGCCGGGGAACTGCGCGGCGAGCTCCTTGGCGCGCCCCGCGTCGCGCGCGTGGAGCACGAGTTCGTCCCCGCGCGCGTGGAGGCGACGCGCGACGGCCGCGCCGATGCCGGAACCCGCTCCGGTGATCACATGTGTAGCCATGCGCACCATGCTCGCATCAGCGGGCGGCGATCTCCGCCTCCAGGTACGCGAGGGCCGTCGGGCCGTCCTCGGCGAAGAAGACGAGCTCGGAGAGGGGGCGGGGCAGGAAGCCCTCGGTCTCCATGCGGTGGAACTGGGCCTCGAGGCCGTCGTAGAAGCCCGCCGTGTTGAGGAGGACGACCGGCTTGGTGTGCTTGCCGTGCTTCTTCAGCTCCAGGATCTCGGTGGCCTCGTCGAGGGTGCCGGTGCCGCCGACCATGACGACGACCGCGTCGGACTTGGCGAGGAGCAGGGCCTTGCGCTCGGCCAGGTCCCCGGCGATGACCATCTGGTCGGCGTTCGGGCGGGCCTTGTGGGCGAGGAAGTCGACGGAGACGCCGACGAGCCGGCCGCCCGCTTCCTGGACGCCGTCCGCGACGACCTTCATCAGGCCGGTGTCGGAGCCGCCCCAGACGAGGGTGTGGCCGGCCTTGCCGAGCCGGGTCGCGAAGTCGCGGGCGGCGGACGTGTACCGCTCGTCGAGGTCGGCGGCGGAGAGGAAGACGCAGATGTTCATGGCCCCACCGTAGGGGGTCGCGAAAAAGGTCCGGCGGGCGGCGATGAGTTTCCGCGACGGCCCCGGTCTGCCCTGCCATGGACGTGGTGAGCAGGGGTCGTGTGGTGTCGCGGGACGGTACGGAGATCGCGTACGAGCGGTACGGGGACGGGCGGGCCGTCGTGTTGGTGGACGGGTCGGACGGGGGCGGGCGGGCGCTGGCGGAGCTGCTCGCCCGGCGCTTCTCCGTCGTGACGTACGAGCGGCGCGGGCCCGGCCCGGTGGAGCGGGAGATCGAGGACCTGGCGGCCGTCCTGGAGGCGGCGGGCCCGGGTGCGGCCGTGCACGGCACGGAGGCCGGCGGCGCGCTCGCGCTCGCGGGCGCGGCGGCCGGGCTGCCGGTGGGCGCGGTGTCGGTGTACGAGCCGGAGCCGCTCGCGGACGGGCTCGTGGCGGCGGTCCACGCGCGCGTGCTCGTGGTCGACGGGGGCGCGAGCCCGGCGGCGACCCGGCACGCGGCCCGTGCCCTGACGGCGGCCCTCCCCCGGGCCCGGCACCGCACCCTCACGGGTCAGACGCACGAGGTGGCCCCGCACGTCCTGGCGCCGGTCCTGGAGGAGTTCCTGGAGGACTCGGTCTAGGCGGTGGCCGCCTCGGCCGTGCGCCGGGTCGTCGCCGCGATCGTCGCCGAGCCCACCACGCGCGTGCCGTCGTACAGGACGATCGCCTGGCCGGGGGCCACGCCGCGGACGGGCTCGTCGAAGACGACCTTCAGCTCGCCGTCCTCCAGTTCCGCGCTCACCGGCGTCTCGCCGCCGTGGGCACGGAGCTGCGCGGTGTAGCGGCCGGGGCCCTCGGGGGCGGTGCCGCACCAGCGGGGCTTGATCGCGGTGAGGGCGGTGACGTCGAGGGCCTCGGCGGGGCCGACGGTGACCGTGTTGTTCACGGGCGAGATGTCGAGGACGTAGCGGGGCTTGCCGTCCGCGGCCGGGTGGCCGATCCGCAGGCCCTTGCGCTGGCCGATGGTGAAGCCGTACGCGCCCTCGTGGGTGCCGACCTTCGTCCCGGCCTCGTCGACGATGTCGCCCTCCGCCTTGCCCAGACGGGCGGCGAGGAAGCCCTGGGTGTCGCCGTCGGCGATGAAGCAGATGTCGTGGCTGTCGGGCTTCTTCGCGACCGCGAGCCCGCGCCGCTCGGCCTCCGCCCGGATCTCGTCCTTGGTGGTGAGGGTGTCGCCGAGCGGGAACATCGCGTGGGCGAGCTGCTTCTCGTCGAGCACGCCGAGGACGTACGACTGGTCCTTGGCCATGTCGGAGGCCCGGTGCAGCTCGCGGGTGCCGTCCTCGTTCAGGACGACGGTGGCGTAGTGGCCGGTGCAGACCGCGTCGAAGCCGAGGGCGAGCGCCTTGTCGAGCAGCGCCGCGAACTTGATCTTCTCGTTGCAGCGCAGGCAGGGGTTGGGCGTGCGGCCCGCCTCGTACTCCGCGACGAAGTCGTCGACGACGTCCTCGCGGAACCGCTCGGCG
>NZ_MWIG01000251.1:0-14758 GCF_002156145.1 Streptomyces sp. NRRL B-24572
TCCGCGCACCTCCGGGCGGGACGGTCCGCGAACCTCCGGGCATGGACCGCCCCGCCGGCCGGGAACTCCGTCAGGTCGTTCGCCGGGCCGCGTTCGGCGTGGGACACCGGCTCGGCCGGTCTCAGCCGTGCGAGAGGAGCGCCGCGGTGAGTTCGGCCGCGCGCCGGTGCCAGAGGTCCGCGCCCCGGAGCATGGCGTGGCCGCCGGTCGGCATCGGGATGCCCGCCGCGTCGGCGCCCGCCTCCCGGGCCCGGCGGACGAACTCCCAGGACTGCCGGGCCGAGGTGACCCGGTCGGTCTCGTCGTGGAGCAGGTAGAGGCGCCGGCCGCCGAGGTGGTCCACGGGCTCGTCGGCGGGGCACCACGGCGCGAGCGCGACGACCCCGCGCACGGCGGGGTCGCCCGCCGCGCGGAGGGCCGCCCGGCCGCCCATCGAGTGGCCGAGGAGCACGACGGGCACGGGCCCGGCCAGCTCCCGGAGCCGACCGAGCGCGACCTCGGCGTCCCGGGCGGCGTCGGCGCGCGCACCGTTCCAGCCGCGGTGGCGGTAGCGCACCTCGGCGACGAGGACCCCCCGGCCCCGGACGGCCCGGGCCACGGCACCGGCGAAGGGGCGCATGCGCAGCGCGGGCAGGTTGAGGGCGGGCGGCGGTTCGGGGCCCTCGGCGCGGCCGCCGTGGAGCAGCAGCACGGCGGCGGTGGGCACGGCGGGCGCGCTGCGGACGACGAGCGCGGTCGGATCGGCACGCCGGGTACGGCACAGCGTCATCGCGCGGCCTTCCCGCTCGGGCGGGCCGGGTGACCGGGCCGCTGCGCCATGGGACCTCCAGGGGTGGTGAGGACGGGACGACCGTGCGGGCCGAAGTCTGCCAGGCCGCCCGGCCTGTCAGGTACACCGCGCTCCCACCTCGCCGCAGTGGAGGTGCGGGGGGTGCCCCGCACGGAACCCGGCTCGGTTCGCACCCTCGACTCGAACGCGCGCACCCGCAAGGATGAGCGCCGTCGCTCCCCCGGCTCCGCTTGCGCGGCCGAGGAGACGGGGCGTCGGAAAGTGGTCGCCCCGGCCTGATCCGAAGGACAGGCCCCCGCCGTCGTCGCGTTCGAGCAGGGAGCCAGATGGGCAGCCGCCTGATCCGTCGTTGCCGCAACACCTTTCTCGTCACGGTGCTCGCCGTCGTGACCGCCGCCGCGCCCGGTGTGCCGGCCCCGTCGGGTGCCGCCGCCGTGCCCGCCTTCGACCCGAGGCCCGCCCGGGCGGCCCTGGAGCGCCTGCTGGACTCGCGGGCCGCCCAGTTCACCCTGATCCCCGTCGAGGAAGCGGACTCCGGGGCCTCCTTCTCGGTCTCCGGCGGGGCGGGCGCGATCCAGGTGCGGGGCACCTCGCCGGCCACGCTGCTCACCGGGGTGGGCTGGTACCTGGAGCGGGTCGCGGGGGTCGACATCGGCTGGCCGGGCGACAGCGTCGGCCGGCTGCCGGCCACGCTCCCCGCCGTCTCCGGCACGATCACCCGGTCGGCGGCCGTGCCCCACCGCTACGCCCTGAACGACACCGACGAGGGCTACTCCGGTGCGTACCGCGACTTCGCCTCGTACCGGCGCGACATCGACCTGATGGCGCTGCACGGCGTGAACGAGGTCTTCGTGCCGACCGGGGCCGAGTATCCGTACTACCGGGCGCTCCAGGAGTTCGGCTACGACGCGGCGGAGCTCCGTGCCTGGATCCCCGGTCCCGCACATCAGGCCTGGTGGCTGCTGCAGAACATGTCGGGCTTCGGCGGGCCGGTGTCCGAGCGGCTGATCGAGGCCCGGGCGACACTGGGCAGCCGGATCGCGGGACACCTGCGCGCCTTGGGGATGACTCCCGTGCTGCCGGGCTTCTTCGGCACGGTGCCGCCGGACTTCGCCGCCCGGAACCCGGGCGCGGTCACCGTCCCGCAGGGCAGATGGGTCGGGTTCGCCCGGCCCGACTGGCTGGATCCGACCGGGCCCGTCTTCGGTGAACTGGCGGCCGCCTACTACCGGGTGCAGCGGCACCGGTTCGGTGACAGCGACATGTTCAAGATGGACCTGCTGCACGAGGGCGGCACCCCCGGTCCCGTCGACGTCACGCGGGCGGCGGAGGCCGTCCAGGGGGCCCTGGACGCGGCGCACCCCGGTGCCACCTGGGTCATGCTCGGCTGGCAGAACAACCCTTCCGCGACGCTCCTGGAGGGTGTGGACCGCAGCCGGGTGCTGATCGTCGACGGCCTCTCCGACCGGTACGAGGGGCTGGACCGCGAGAAGCAGTGGGGCGGTACGCCGTACGCCTTCGGTGCGATCGCCAACTTCGGCGGGCACACCAGCCTGGGCGCCAACACCGGTGTGTGGACGGACCGTTTCCACGCCTGGCTGACCAGGTCCGGCAGCGCGCTGCGCGGCATCGCCTGGCTTCCTGAGGGCACCGGCGGGAACCCCGCCGCGTTCGACCTGTTCACCGAACTCGCCTGGGAGCCGGGCCCGGTCGACCGGCGCGCCTGGTTCGCGGGGTACGCGGCCCGGCGCTACGGCGGAGCCGACCCGCACGCGGCCGCCGCGTGGGAGCAGCTGCGCCTCGGCCCGTACAGCGGGGCTTCCGGCACGTGGAGCGAGCCGCAGGACAGCCTCTTCACGGCGCGGCCGAGCCTGACGGCGGCGAAGGCGGCGCGCTGGAGTCCGACCGCCATGCGGTACGACGCCCGCACGGTGGAACGCGCCCTGTCGGAGCTGCTCGAGGTGGCCCCGGCGCTGCGGACCTCGGACGCGTACCGCTACGACGTGGTGGACGTGGCGCGCCAGGCGCTCACCAACCGGGGCCGGGTCCTGCTGCCGCGGATCAAGGCCGCGTACGAGGCGAAGGATCTGGAGGGCTTCCGGGAGCTGGTGCGCGAGTGGAACGCCGACGAGGAACTGCTCGGACGGCTCGTCGCCTCCGACCGTCGTTTCCTGCTCGGCCCGTGGCTCGCCGACGCCCGCTCCTGGGGTGCCGACGCGGACGAGCGCGACCGGCTCGAGTACGACGCCCGCTCGATCCTCACCACCTGGGCCGACCGGGGGCCGAGCGAGACCGGCGGCCTGCACGACTACGCCAACCGTGAGTGGGCCGGTCTCGTCCGGGACGTGTACGCGCCGCGCTGGGCCGCGTACTTCGCCGGTCTCGACACGGCGCTCGTCCGGGGCACGGCGCCGGTCGCCGTCGACTGGTTCGCCCGCGAGGACGCCTGGGCCCACGGCCACCAGGCCTACCCGACGGTCCCGTCCGGTGACCCGGTCGCCCTGGCGGGCGAGGTCGGAGCGGCTCTGGCGCTGTCGTAGCCGGGAAGTAGGCTTCGGTCGACGAGGACGGGACGGGGACGGGGCGGGGGCGCAGATGGCAGACGGGACGGCGCGGAGGTGGGGATCCACCCTCGACTCGGTCGTGGTGTACGCGCAGGGCGCGCTCTGCCGGCGCCTGGCCCGGGGCACCGTGCCGCAGGACGGCCGGGTGCGGGTGACGGGGCTGCCCCGCTCGCTCGACCCGGGTTCGCTGCGGGCCCGGGTCCTGGGCGCCTCCGGGGGGCGGGTCACCGAGGCACGGGTGGAGGTCGAGGCGGAGCCGGGCGCCGCGGGCGCCCCCGACGACCTGCGGCGCGAGGTCGACCGGCTGCACGAGGCCCGCGCGGCGGCGCGGGCGCGCCGTGACCGGCAGCAGGGCCTGATCGCCGAGGTCAGCGCCCTGCGGCCCATTACGCCGAACCGTAAGCGCGACGACCCGCACCGCCGTACCCCGGTCGACGCGTGGCTGGAGCTCGCGGACTTCGTCGACGAACGCCTTGCGGGGCTCCACGCCCGGCTCGCCGAGCTCGACGAGGCCCTCCTGCTCGTCGAGCACGAGTTCGACGTCGCCTGCGACAGGCTCGACCGCGCCTCCACCGACGCGCCGTCGGCCCATGTCGAGACCACGGTCTGCGCCGTCCTGACCCTCGACGGCACGGCGGAGGCGGAGGAGGTGGAACTGGAGCTGGAGTACGGCGTTCCGGGTGCCGTCTGGGTGCCGACGTACCGCCTCACCCACCGTCAGGGCGACGGCAGCGGCCGTCTGGTGCTGCGCGCCTCGGTCGCCCAGCGCACCGGCGAGGACTGGACCGGGGTGCGCATCGCCCTGGCCACCGCCGATCTGCGGCGTCGCACCGATCTGCCGGCGCTCCGCTCGATCCGGATCGGACGCCGTCAGTCCGCGCCCGCGCCGTCCGGCTGGCGCGAGCCCCCGTCGGGGCTCGCCGACCTGTTCAGCGGGTACGAGGCGGCGGGGCCCGCGCCAAAGCCGTTCGGAGCCGGTTCCGCGGTGGCGGCCGGCGCGGTGGCGGGCGGCGCGGTACCCCTTCCCGTGGCGGCACCCGCCCCCGTGCCGCCTCCGCCTCCTGCCTTCACCGGGCCGCCGCAGCCCGGTGGCGCGTACGGCGCCGCCCCGGAGTTCCTCGGGGGCGGGGCGCCGGACGTCGCACGGGCCGCGGCGCCACGACCGGGCGGCCGGCCGCGCGCCGGTGGCAGGCCCGGCTTCGGGGCCCGGCCCCCCGTGCCCCAGGCTCCCGCGGCTCCGGGCGCTGCGGCGCCACCGCCGCCACCGCCGGCGGGTCCTCCGCAGCCGAGCGGTGCCGAACTCGACTACGCCGCCCTCGTGCTGGCCGGGCCCGAGGAGCCGGGCGCCCGCCGTGGCCGGCTGTTCCCCGGCTCCTCCTCCGACGCGGTGGCCGACGAGTACCGGCGCCGCGCCGAGGCGGTGGCGGGGCTGCCGCTGCCCGAGCACGCGGTGCGCCCCCGCACGTCGGCGGGTTCCTTCGACCACCGCTTCGACGCCGCCGCCCGTGCCGACGTGCCCTCGGACGGCACCTGGCACACCGTCACCGTCGGCGAGATCCCGGTCGTCCTGCAGACCGAGCACATCTGTGTGCCGTCCGTGGAGCAGACCGTGTACGCGTCCCTCGCTGTCTCCAACACCACCCGTCAGGCGCTGCTCGCCGGCCCGGTGGAGGTCACCGTCGACGACGACTACCTGCTGACCGCCGCCCTGCCCACGCTCGCGCCCGGCGCGGTCCGCCGCCTCGGACTCGGGGTCGCCGAGGGCATCCGCGTCACCCGCCGCACCCACCTCAAGGAGTCGACGGCGGGCCTGCGGAACAACGTCACCGTGCTCGACCACCGCGTCCACGTCGAGCTGGCCA
Source organism: Streptomyces sp. NRRL B-24572 (assembly GCF_002156145.1). Classification (NCBI taxonomy): domain Bacteria; kingdom Bacillati; phylum Actinomycetota; class Actinomycetes; order Kitasatosporales; family Streptomycetaceae; genus Streptomyces; species Streptomyces sp. NRRL B-24572. The sequence continues at coordinate 5,217 of NZ_MWIG01000251.1, forward strand.
ACCGTCTCGCGGGGCCCGTCACCGTCGAGGTCCACGAGCGGGTGCCGGTCTCCTCCGAGCCGGACGTCCGCATCGAGGAGCGCGCCGACTGGACGGCACCCGAGGAGGGCACCGCGCCGGAGCACCACGCCCCGGGCACCCGCGTCTGGCGGGTGGAACTGCCCGCCGGCGGCACCGCCGCGCTCGACGGCGGCTACGAGATCCGCATCCCGGCCGGCAAGGCCCTGGTCGACGGCAACCGAAGGAGCTGACACCCACCATGTCCACGGACCTTCCGCCGATCGCCCTTCCCGTCACCGCCGTCACCTGCCTGGAGGACCGCGCCCACGTCGAGCGCACCGCCGTGCTCGACCTGGAGGCCGGCGTCCAGCGCCTGCGCCTCGGCCCGGTCGGCGCGCTCGCCGTCGACCGGACCCTGCACGCCGAACTGACCTCCGACCATCCGGCCACCGTGCTCGACGTACGGATCGTCCGCGCCTGGACGCCCCGCGGACCGGGCCGGCCCGCCGAGGAGGACTCCGCCCTCCGCCACCGCGAGCACGCCCTCGCAGAGGAGCGCCTGGCCGTGGAGCAGCGCCGTGACCGGCTGGGGGCCCGTCTCGACCTGCTCGCCCGGCTCGCCGGCGATCTGCTGCGGGAGATCGGCGAGGGCGCCGGGTTCGGCGAGTCCGAAGGGCCCCGCTGGGGCCGCGAACTGGACCGCGTGGACGCCGAACGCGACACGTGCGCCGAGGAACTCCGCGCCGCGGAGGCCCGGCTGACGGCCCTCGGCGCCGAACTGGCCGACATCCGGCGGGCGAGGGAGCTCTCCGAGGAGGAGCCCGCCGAGCTGGTCGCCCATGTCGAGCTGACCGTGGAGGCCGCGGCCGCCGGGCCCGTACGACTGCGGCTGAGCCACCTCACCCCGTGCGCGCTGTGGCGGCCGGCCTACCGGGCCGCGCTCGACGGGGACTCGCTGACCCTGGAGACCGACGCCGTGGTCTGGCAGCGGACCGGCGAGGACTGGTCGGACGTACGGCTGACGCTGTCGACCGCCCGGTCTGCGCTCGCCACCGATCCACCGCGGCTCGTCGAGGACCGGCTGACGCTCAAGGACCGCACCGCGGCGGAGCGCCGCACGATCGACGTCGAACTGCGCGAGGAGGAGATCTCAACGCTCGGCCCGGCCCCGGTGGTCGGCCTGCCGGGTGTGGACGACGGCGGCGAGGCGCGGGTCCTGCACTCCCCCGCGCCGGTCTCCGTGCCCGGGGACGGCCGGGCCCACCGGGTGCCGCTCTCCTCGTTCACGACGGCCGCGCGCAGCGAGTACGCCTGCTCGCCCGAGCTGTCCCCGCTGGTCACCCAGGTGGTGCGCTTCGACAACCTGTCCGGCCACGCGCTGCTCGCCGGGCCCGTGGACCTGGTCCGGGGCAGCGGATTCACCGGCCGCGGCACGCTGGACTTCACGGCCCCCGGCGCCGCCGTCGAGCTCGCCTTCGGCAGCCGCGACGACCACCGGGTGGTCCGGTACGCCGAGGAGTCCCGCGACACCACCGGCCTCACCCAGCGGACGGTGGTCACCCGCACGGTCCGGCTGCACCTGTCCCGGTTCTCACCGCCCGGGGAGCAGGGCGACCGGCTGATCGCCCTCCGGGAGCGGATCCCCGTCTCCGAGGTCTCGGCGGTGGAGGTGCGCCTGCGCAAGGAGGCGTGCTCCCCGGCACCCGACACGGTCGACGACGAAGGCATCGTCCACTGGGACGTCGCGCTTCCGCCCGGCGGCCGCCGTACGGTCACCCTGGTCTACGAACTGACGGCGACGTCCAAGGTCGCGGGGCTCTGAGCCCCGGGGGTCCGGGGCTCCGGTCTTCCGGGCGCCGGGGTTCCGAGCCCCGGGGTTCCGGGCGCCGCGCACCCTACCAGTGCGGCGCCCTCCCCATCCGGAACTCCCCCTACTCTCCACAACCGCACGGATGCGTGCGGTAGTCATGGGGGTGGGAGGAGTCATCTTGGTCTTCAGTCTGGGGCGCCGCCGCAAGGCCGCCACCGTCAGCGCCTGTCCGTTCACGTCCACGCCCGTACCCCCGCCCGGCGGGTGGGCCGCACCACCGCACGTACACGCATCTCCCGTGGCGGACCGTCGGGAGGCGGAGAGCTTCGTCCGGCAGTTCCACCACGAGCAGCCCGACGCCGGGGACGTGGAGCGCCGGGTCAGGGAGGTGCTCGCCGAGATCGACCGGACCGGTACGTACGCGCACACCCCGGACGAGCTCTCCTTCGGCGCCCGTGTCGCATGGCGCAACGCCGCCCGCTGCATCGGCAGGCTCTACTGGCGCAGCCTCGTGGTGCGCGACCTGCGGGACGTCACGGCGGCCGACGACATCGCCGCCCACTGCTTCGAGCACCTGAGGCTCGCCGGGAACGGCGGCCGGATCCGCCCGGTGATCTCGGTGTTCGCCCCCGACCGGCCGGGCCGTCCCGCGCCGCGGATCGTCAACGACCAGCTGGTCCGCTACGCGGGGCACCGCACCCCCGAGGGCCGCTGGATCGGCGACCCGCGCGGCGCCGCGTCGACCGCCCGCGCCCGTGGCCTCGGCTGGAAGCGGGACGAGGACCCTTTCCAGGTACTCCCGTTGATGGTGGAGGAGCGTCCGGGCACGCTGCCGGAGTGGTACGAGGTGCCGGAGGGTTCCGTCATGGAGGTGCCGCTCCGGCATCCGGACCACGTATGGTTCGCGGAGCTCGGGCTGCGCTGGTACGCGGTGCCGGCGATCAGCGACATGACGCTGGAGATCGGCGGGGTCCACTATCCGGCGGCGCCCTTCAACGGCTGGTACATGGGGACGGAGATAGGCGCCCGCAACCTCGCCGACGCCGAGCGGTACGACCTCCTCCCGGTGGTCGCCGACCGCCTCGGCCTCGACCGCTCCTCGGAGCGCACGCTGTGGCGGGACCGGGCGCTCGTCGAACTGAACGTGGCGGTGCTGCACTCCTTCCAGCTGGCCGGGGTGACGATGGCGGACCATCACACCGAGTCCGAGCGGTTCCTGCGGCACATCGCCCAGGAGAGCCGGTACGGCAGGCCCGTGCCGGCCGACTGGAGCTGGATCGTCCCACCCGTGTCCGGCTCCACGACTCCGGTGTTCCACCGGTACTACGACCCGGTGGACACGTCGCTGCGGCCCGCCTTCCTCGCCCGGGAGCAGTCCCGGGAGCAGTAGGGAGGAGCGCTCCCCGTCCGATGACCGGAAGGCCGTTGGCCGGATCGTCGGAGTCGGGCGCCGTCAGTGTGGAGGGGCGGCTCCGGGCCGGGCGGGAGTCAGCCCCTCACGATCCCGTGCCATCGGCCCCCGGCACGGTCCGTTCGTGCACCTCTGCCGAGTGGTCCCGCCGGAAGGGAAGGAGGACGCTGGAACTGAGCGCGTCCGGGCTCCCGGGCGCCCGAACGGAGCGCCCGCCCGGCCGGGAAAGGCCGCGTCATGCGCATGCTGCTGAAGGTTCAGATGGACACCCAGGCCTCCAACGAGGCCATCAAGCAGGGCAAGCTGCTGAAGCTCATGGAGGGAGCGGTCGAGGAACTCGACGCGGAAGCCGCCTACTTCACCGTCGAGAACGGCTGTCGGACCGGCTACATCTTCTTCGACCTGGCCGACCCCTCCCAGATGCCGAAGATCTCGGAACCGTTCTTCATGGAAGTCGGCGCCAAGATCCACTACTCGCCGGTCATGAACGCGGAGGACCTCCACAAGGGCATCTCGGCGATCACGCCCTCGTGACGGGCTTTTCCCAAATCAGGGAGTACCGGCGAAGCACGTGCCGGCGGTACCGCACGCCGGGGAGCAGCCCTCGCGCCACGGCGCGCACTTCTCCGTAGCTCGTCCGCGGCTCGGCGACGGGCATGCCCTCCGGATCGCGCGCGCCGCGCAGCACCTTGGTGATCCGGACGACCGGGGCGGCGGCGATCCTCGCCGTCCAGTCGGCGACGCCCGCGTCACGGGCCAGGCCGACCACCACCAGCGTGCCCCCGGGACGCAGCAGTTCACGCATGCGGGCCAGGGCGGCCCCGAGGTCCACGTGATGGACGGTGGTCACCGAGCAGATGAAGTCGTAGCCCTCGGCGGGCAGGTCCGCGGTCAGGAAGTCGCCTTCCACGAAGGCGGGTTCCGGACGGCCGTCGGAGGACCCGCGGGCGCGGGCGATCATGTCCGGGGACAGGTCGATCCCGGTGACGTGCCGCGCCCGTGCGGTGAGTTTCCGCGCGAGCAGGCCGTCGCCGCAGCCGATGTCCAGGGCGTCGCCGCAGCCCTCCGGGACGGCCCGCAGGATGCCCGCGTGCCGGGCGACGTTGGTGTTCCAGTACGGCTCCGGGGCGGCCTCGCGCATCGGGCCATCGTAGGCCGGTGCACCGGTTCGCGGGCTCAGGCGGCCTTCTCACGGCCGACGTGCCGGACGACCTCGCAGTCGTCGAGGATCACCAGGCCCTCGTCGACCATCTCGTCGAGCTGGGGCAGGAAGGCGCGGATCTTCTGTTCGGTGTCGACGATGACCACGGCCACGGGGAGGTCCTCGCTCAGCGAGAGGAGCCGCTGGGTGTGGATCAGGGAGGAGGCGCCGAAGCCCTCGATGCCGCGGAACACGCTCGCACCGGCGAGGCCCGCCTCGCGTGCCCGGCCGACGATCTGGGTGTAGAGCGGCTTGTGGTGCCACAGGTCGCTCTCCCCCACGAAGACCGTCACCCGCAGGGCCCTGCCCGTCAGCCTGGTCATACTTCGAGTCTACGGTCGTGCCTCCGGAGGGAGGGGCCGGCCGGGACGCCGGCCCCTCCCCTGACGGTGGTCCGTCAGCAGCCGCTCGTGAGCCAGCGGCAGGCGGTGATCAGCGCGGCGGCGTGCTCCTCGCCGCGGGCGTCCTCGGTGCGGACCTCCTCGGGCAGGACCTGCAGGGCATCGATGTCGTACTCCGTCATGACGGTCTCCTTCTTCGGGTGTGATCGGATGTTTCCGTGGGACGCCGGCGGCCTGGGGCCGCCGGACACTCAGGGGTGGGCCGGCCCGTCCTCGGGCAGCCAGGCCCGCGGGCCTCCGCACCGCATGCGCAGCAGCAGGGAGAGGCTTCCGGCGAGGCCGGTGGCGTACTCGGCGAGGACGGTCCTGCGGTTCTCGTCGGGCACCAGGAGGCGTCCGTCGCGCAGGACGGCCTGGGCGGCCAGGTGCTCGACGAGTAGTTCGGCGGCGGCGCGGTGGCTCTCGTCGCCGGTCCGTTCGGCGGCGTCGAGGAGGAACTCGGCGTTCCCCGCGAGCCCGTGGCAGGTGGCCGGCGAGTCGGTCGCCCTGCCTGCCCGCACCGCGAGCGCCGCACCGTCCACCAGCTCGCGCACGGCCTCGTCGGACGTGCCGGTCGCCGCCCAGAGCCGGACCAGGAAGGTGCCGACGCCGGAGGAACCGCTGCACCAGTGCCGGGCGAGCTCCGGGGAGTCGGAGAGGTGGCGGGCCCGGTCGACGGGCCACAGCGTCCCCGCCGGTCCGCTGCGGGCGGCGGTCACGAGGGTGGCCCCCGCCTCGGTGGCCGCGGCGAGGAACCGTTCCTCCCCGGCGGCCTCCGCCGCGAGCAGGAGGAACGTGCCGACCCCGGCCACGCCGTGCGCGAAGCCGTAGTGCCAGGCTCCGGCCAGCGCCGACCCGTAGTCCTCCGGCACCGGCCAGAAGACCCCTTCGGGGGTGCGCCGCGCCGAGTCGAGCAGTCCGTCCGCGGTCTCGGCGGCGCGGTCCAGGAACCGCGGGTCCCCGGTGGTGCGCCAGAAGTGCAGCTGTGCGAGGCCGGAGCCGGCCACGCCGTGGCAGACGTCCGGGTTGGGCCCGTGCACGGGCAGACCGAGGGCAAGGGCGACGGCCCGGTCCGTCAGGGCCGTGTCGTCCAGGGCCCGGGCGGCGTCGAGCAGGGCCCAGGCCGTGCCCGCACGCCCGAAGTGCAGCCCCGGGAGCGCGCTCGGCAGCGTCTCCTGCCGCTCCGCCGTCCAGCGGGCGGCGGAGCGGAGGCCTTCGGTGAGTGCGTCACGGGTCACGGCACCGTTCACGGAGGTGGAGAGCCCCGCGTCCCAGTGGCCCAGCGCCCGGGCGAGCAGGGCGACGCCGCCGGCCGAGCCGTGCTGCACGGCCACCGGGTCGCAGGTCCCGCCGAACGAGTCCGAGGCCCACAGCCGTTCGGGGTCGTGCGGACGCATCGTGGCCAGCAGGTGGGCGATGCCGTCGTGCAGGAGACGCGCACGCGTGGCCGCCGCGTCCGGGGACGCCCCGGAGGCCCGGCCCGCGTCCGGGTGTTCCCCCGAGCCCCCGTCGGCCCCTCGGCCTCCGTCGAGGAACTCCCGTGCCCGGTCCAGGGTCCAGCGGTCTTCGGGTGCGTCCCGCATCAGCCCCCGGATCAGCGGTGAGAAGCGTCGTACGGGCGGATGGTCGCGGGCCAGGAGGTCGACGAGGTCCGCCAGGCGCCGTTCGTCCGGTCGGGCCGTCTCCTGCGGGAGGTCCTCCGCGAAGAGCGGGTCGGCGCCGCTCAGGGCGTGCAGGACGGTGGCGCCGAGGGCGTACAGGTCGACGCTCGGCGGCAGGGCGGGGGCCACCTGGTCGGTGGCGCGCAGCTCGGGGGCGGTGTAGCCGGGGGTGGCGCCGAGCACCCACCGTTCCCCTTCCCCGGCCGCCATCTCCAGGTCGATGAGGACGAGCCGTCCGTCCGGGGTGACCATGACGTTGTTGGGGTTGAAGTCGTGCAGGGTGACGCCGAGTTCATGGGCGGTGGCGACGAGCTCGACGAGCTGCCGGACCAGGGAGTCGGCCGTGCGGTCGTCGGGGCAGCCGCCGCCGTCCCGTGCGAGGCGCTCGGCGACGGTGCGCCGGAGCGTCGCCCCGGGGACCGACGCGGTGGCCAGGAACACGCTGCCCTGCTGCTCGAACACCTCGACCGGCTCGGGGACCCGGTCGGGGCACACCCGCCCGAACCGTTCGAGCAGCGCGGCCTCGCGGCGCAACAGGTCCCGGACGTCGAGGCCTTCGAGACCGGCGCCCACATGGGGCCGCGCCTGCTTGACGACGACCTGCGCGCCGGTGCGGGTGTCCTCGGCCCGGAACACCCCGCCCTTGTTGGAGTGCTGGATCGCGCCCCGTACGAGGAAGCGGTCGCCGAGCAGGACGGGCCTGGCCGTGGCCGTGCTGCGGGCGGGTGCGGCGGGACGGTCGGGGAACGGGTCTCCGGCCCAGTCCGGCGGGCTGAACCAGGCGTTGCGCTCGTCGGCGACCGGCCGGCCCCCGGGGTCGGTGAGGCGGGCGGCGAAGGAGCCGTCGGGCGTCAGTTCCCGGACGCCCTTGAACACTCCGTACCGGTAGAAGACCTGGCTGCCGGGGCGGTAGCGCCGGTCGGAGAGGACGGCGGGTCCTGGCAGGCCCTCGGTGGCCCGGTGGAGTTCCTCGGCGAGCCGCCGGAACTGCTCGTCGTCGGCCGGGTACACGGTCAGGAACTTGCCGCCCCCGCCGCGCGCGAAGCGCCCGGACACCAGCGCGGCCGCCTTGGCCGGAGTCCCGGCGAACTTGAAGGCGGCGCGGTGGGCCACGAGCACCTCGGCGGACCGGGCCAGGACCAGGGGCGCCGAGAGCGGGGTGGCCGGGACGTGGAGCTTCCAGCCCTGGGCCCGCGCGACGGCCCCGCCGGGCACGACGTGGCACCAGAACTCACCTGGTTCGACGCTCCAGTCCGAGCGCTCGGCCTCGGGTGTGCTCCGGGCGATCACGGCGTGCACGATGTCGGTCAACAGGGCCCGGTCCGCGGCGCTTTCGGCGCGCGACCGCCGGGGGCCGGCCGGGGCGGGATTCGTGGTGGGTGACGACACGCTCTTCGTCCTCGTGTTTCGCAGGGGTGACGAGTGGGAGGGCAGCGCGTCCCTACTGCTCGGGCCGGACGTACTCGTCGCCCCAACTGGTGTCCATGAGGCCCGCGGCGACCGTCCGCGTCGTCTCCCGTGCGTCGTCCGCCGGGGCGACGGCCGTTCCGCCGGCGAACAGGACGGCGAGGAGAAGGAGGCAGCGGACGGCAACGGACATGGTGCGGCTCCTGGTTCGGGAGAGGAGTGGGGCGGGCGGGAAGCTCCGTGTCTGGCGCGTTCACGCCGTATGTCGGCCTGATGGGGTTTCCCTCGGCCGGACACCACCAGTTCATCCCGGCGAGCCCGCTTGGTCCAGCGCCATGACCTGGCAATACCCTGCATGGCACGGAAGTAGCAGGGCCGCATCACGGGGGAAATGCGTGACTACTGGGGTGGATGTGGACGGAATGCCTCGGCTGGACGCCGGGGCCGTCGCCGTCTTCGCGTACGTACTGGAGCACGGGGGCCTCGCGAACCGGCAGCCGGACGGGCTTCCCGACCTCGGTCTCGGCCGGGAGGAGGTGGAGGCCGCCTGCCGCACCCTGCGGCGGCTCCGTCTCCTCCGTCCGGCGCCCGGCCGGCCCGAGGAACTGATCCCGGTGAACCCGGACGCCGCCGCGGCGGAAGTGGTCGGCCCGCTGGAGGCGGAGCTCGCGCGGGCCGCCGCGCACGCCCAGTCGCTCCGCGACGATCTGCACTCCCTGATGCCGAGGTACCGCGCCGCCCGGCGCGAACAGGGCCGCCGGGAGGGCTTCGACGTGCTGCCCGACATGGCCTCCGCCTCCGCGATGCTCACCGAGGAGTCGGCCCGCTGCCGGGAGGAGGTGTTCAGCATCCAGCCCGGCGGCGGGCGGGCGGCGCACCGCCTCGGGGACGCCGTCGAGCGAGACCTGGCGATGCTCCGGCGGGGCGTGCGAATGCGCACGCTGTACCAGCACTCGGCACGGTCCAGCCTGTCCACCCAGGGGTACGTGGAGCGGCTCACCGAGGCGGGCGCCGAGTACCGCACCGCCGCCGAACTGCCCGACCGGGCCGTGGTGTTCGACCGGTCCGTGGCCTTCCTGCCCCGGCGTGCCGACGGCGGTGCGGGCGAGGGGGCCGTCCTCGTCCGGGACCCCGACGTGGTGGCGTACCTCTGCCGGGTGTTCGAACAGCACTGGTCGGGGGCGGTGCCGTTCCGGGGCACCAGCGAGGCCGCGTACAAGGAGGTCGGGCCCAGCCTTCGGCGGGCGCTCGTGGGGCTGCTCGCGGAGGGCGCCAAGGACGAGGTGATCGCCCGTCGGATGGGGATGTCCCTGCGCACCTGTCGCCGTCACATCGCCGATCTCCTGGAGGAGTTGGGGGCGGAGAGCCGCTTCCAGGGCGGTGCGCTCGCGGAGCGCGCCGGGCTCACGGGCGCGGAGGTCGGGACGGAGGCGTCCGAAGGCGCGGACCACCGATAGGGTGCCCTCCTGCAAACAGTGTTCTGCGTGGGGAGACATGGGTTTCATGGGCGGTCAGCAAGCGGACCGGGGCGGCTCCGAGGTGTTCAAGGCGCTGGAGGCGGACGACCCGACGACGGTCGCCGGGTGTGTACGACAGGTACACCTTGCCCATGCCGCCGGCGCCGAGCCGGGCGGCGAGCCGATAGCCGGCGACCGTCGTCGGGTCGTCCGCC
>NZ_MWIG01000252.1:0-9231 GCF_002156145.1 Streptomyces sp. NRRL B-24572
CACCTTCACCGCCGCCGGTGGCATCGCCGGCGGCACCGGCGGCGGTGAAGGTGGTGGCTCCGGGCGAGGAGGTGACGCTCGGCGGCGGCAGCACGATGCGGCTGACGGCCCAGGGCATGTCCCTTTCGACGCCGAAGGCCTCGGGCTCCGAGGAGCGGCTGATGAAGGTGGCCGAGGTGCCCGGGGGAAAGGTCTCGGCCACCATGACCGGCGACGCCACCGGCACCGTGTGGGCCGGCGTCTACCGCGGCCCCGAGAGGCCCGCCGGGGTGACCCTTTCCGCGGGAGGCCGGACGACGAGCGCCCGCATCGTCACGCTGCCCGGCCGCCCCGGCTGGGTCGCCTTCCACGCGTACGACACCCGTGCCGGGACGGACGGCTTCACCATCACCGTCCTGGGCGCCGGCGGCACGGTCCTGGCATCGCAGGCCAAGCCCGGCGAAAGCTGAAGACGTCGAGGGGGTGACCGTCGGCCGACAACTCCCCCTCCTGCAAGCCGACTTGGGCTGCCGGCCGGCCCAAGGGCCGCCACAGGGCGCCACGCCCGCGTCAGGAGCGACGCGGGCGTGGCCGAGCCTCTCGCGTGACGAGGTACGGATCCCCGCCGTATCGCGACGGGTTGGACTAACGGGCGGCCTCGGGAACCTCGATCCGGCCGGTGAAGGCACTTCGCGTGTCCGCCCGGAGATCCTGCTCGTATCGGAGCTGTCGGCCCTCGTGCGGGACGGCGAACCCGAAGGAGGACCGACAGGAGATCATCCGGTAGGTACGCGCGTCCAGGGTGAGGATCTCCTCCAACCCGGTCAGTACGATGCGCTTCTCGTCCGATGTGACGCCGGCCTCGCGCAGCTTGTCCAAAGTGGGCCGGAACTCGTCGGCGGCCTTCGCGATGGCCGGTCGCTCCGTCCTGTCGGCCAGGTGTCCGGCGGGGATCCGCATCCGGAGCTCGATCTCACCGTCGGTCCTGGTGACCTCGATCCGCTCGTTCCGCTCGACGTACGCGGTGAAGGACTCCAGCGCGGCCAGCGGGTCCTCCACCTTGGCGGCGATCCCGGGAGCGGTCAGGGGCCCCTTGGTCCACGGGGTGCCGGGGGCGCCTTCCCGCACGTACCCGGTGCCGTCGGCGGCGAACACCTCCTCGGGCTTCCGCCTGCCCTTGCTGAGTACCGTGCCGCTCTGGTGCAAGGCCTCCGGCCTGCCGGTCCGCTCCACCGTGGCGGAGTACGAGGCCGCGCTGCCCTGCCCCTCCGGTGCGCCGGTCTCCTTCAGCGACTCCCTGCCGGTCACGGCGAACGTCCACCCGTTCTGGGCGTCCATGGCCGCCTCGGCTCGCGCCAGCAGGTCTGACGCGCTGCTCTCCGGCGCCTTCGACACCTTCGGCGCGCCCGTAACGGCTGCGGAGGCCTTCACGGGCCCGGCCTCCGGGTCGGGGCTCTGCTGCGTTCCGCAACCGGCCAGTGCGGCAAGGACGGCCAGGCCTGCCACCGGCGACAAGAACCGGCTCTTCATCGCCCACGTCCAAGCTCGCGCATCTGCATGTCTTTTCCACTTCGTCCGCTGCCCCGGGGTGCCCGCGGCGCACACCGCCGCGCATCAAGCCGCCGGTTATACGGGCTCCGCAGCCGCCGGTACCAGGCGACGGACATTGCGGACACGGCCGTCGCCGCCACCACCGCCGGCCGCACTCTGGGCGTCATCGCCGAACCGTCGGGAGCCGGTTCCCGGCGCGTTCCCCACGCGCGGCGCGTCGCCCCGCCGTGAACGCGCGGCGCATCCGGGTGACCTCCGGCGTGTCGCTCCCGTGACGCGCATCACCTCGGGTGCACGGTGAGACGAGAAAAGCCCGCGGTCGCGGAGGAAACCTTCCTGCGACCACGGGCTGTGGTGGGGCGGGTGGGACTCGAACCCACGGCCGACGGATTATGAGTCCGCTGCTCTAACCGGCTGAGCTACCGCCCCGAACGGTGAGGCGCGTACATGTGTGCGCGCCGTCTGCCGCAGCATAGCCGCTCATACGATCTCCTGCTCCGGATGATCGGCTCTGCTCGACCATGAAGACCGCGCCGCGCCCCGCATGGTTCCCGGGGACGCGAAAAAGGACCCCGAAGGGTCCTTTTCCGTCTCGCTCCCCCGACTGGACTCGAACCAGTAACCCTCCGGTTAACAGCCGAATGCTCTGCCAATTGAGCTACAGGGGATCGCGCTCCCCCGACTGGACTCGAACCAGTAACCTGCCGGTTAACAGCCGGCTGCTCTGCCAATTGAGCTACAGGGGATTGCTGCGTTGCACCGATCGGATCCACCTCGGGCCTTGCCGGGCGGCGGCCGCTCGCTGCGAGACATACATTAGCGCAAGCAGGGGGGTGCTCCGCCAATCGGTTCCCCCAGGGCCTCCAGGGAAGGATCGCAGCCGTGCGGTACAAGCTGACGTTCGTCGTGGGACTCGCCCTCGGTTACGTGATCGGCACGCGGGCCGGACGCGAGCGCTACGAACAGATGAAGAAGTCCGCGAAGCACTTCGCACAGAACCCCGCCGTGCGGAACGCCACCGAGTCCGCCGCCCAGACCGGGCGCCAGGCCGCGGGCAAGGCCTTCCACGTCGTCGGCGACAAGCTGCCGCACTCCGTGGCCGACCGGGTCCACGCGCTGCGCGAGCGCCGGCAGGGCAGCAACGGGAAGGTCTACGAGGACGACGACTGGGGCACCAGCAACACCTGACTCCCTCGCGTGCGGCAGAATCATGTGTCATGGGGATAGTCGCCGGACTGGACAGCTCTGCGGAGTTCACACGCATCGTCGTCTGTGACACGGACACGGGTGCCGTACTGCGGCAGGGGTACGCCGCACATCCCGGCGAACCCAAGGCCGTCGACGTCGATCCGCAGACCTGGCTGCTCTCGCTCGGGGAGGCCGCCGCCGGCGGGCTCCTGGAGGGCGTGGAGGCCATCGGCGTCTCCGCGCAGCAGCACGGGCTCGTGCCGCTCGACGCGCAGGGCGGCCTGGTGCGGCCCGCGCTCGTGCGCAACGACAAGCGGGCGCAGGTGGCCGCCGCCGACCTCGTGGAGTCCCTGGGCGGACGGCAGGCCTGGGCCGAGGCCGTCGGCAGCGTGCCCGGTGCCGGGCAGGCGGTCGCCAAACTGCGCTGGCTGGCCCGTACGGAGCCGGAGAACGCCCAGCGCGTCGCCATGGTCCTCCAGCCCCACGACTGGCTCGTCTGGCAGCTCCTCGGCCGGCCCGCCCGTCGCACCACCGACCGCGGCGCCGCCTCCGGCACCGGCTACTGGTCGGTCGGCACCGGGATGTACCGTCCCGACCTCGTCGAGCTGGCCCTCGGCCACCAGGCCGTGCTGCCCGAGGTCCTCGGGCCCTCCGACGCCGCCGGCATCACCCCCGAGGGCCTCCTCGTCTCCGCCGGTACGGGCGAGACGATGGCCGCCGCCCTCGGCCTCGGCCTCGGCCCCGGCGACGCGGTGGTCTCGCTCGGCGCCTCCGGCTCCGTGATGGCCGTGCACCACGAGGCCCTCGCCGACCCCAGCGGCATGATCACCTCCTTCGCCGACGCCACCGGCATGTACCTGCCCGTCGTCTCCACCTCCAATGCCGTACGGGCGCTGCGCGGCACCGCCGAGATGCTGGGCGTGGAGTCGCTGGAGGAGCTGTCGGCGCTGGCCCTGAAGTCGACGCCCGGCGCCTCCGGGCTCGTCCTGCTGCCCTATCTGGAGGGCGAGCGGACCCCGAACCTGCCGCACACCGCCGGCACGCTCAGCGGGCTGCGGCGCGAGTCGATGAAGCCCGAGCACCTGGCGCGGGCGGCGTTCGAGGGGATGCTCTGCGCGCTCACCGACGCCATGGACGTCCTGCGCGGGCGGGGCGTCGAGGTGCGGCGGGTCTTCCTGCTCGGCGCGGCCGCCGCCCTGCCGGCCGTACAGGCCTTCGCCCCGGCGCTCTTCGGCGCCCAGGTCGTCGTCCCCCAGCCCGCCGACTACGCGGCGCTCGGCGCGGCCCGGCAGGCCGCCTGGGCCCTCGGGGTCGCCCGGGGCACGCTCTCCCCGGCCGCTCCCCCGGCCTGGCAGGGCGCGGTCGCGCAGATCCTGGAGCCCGGCGAGGAACTGTCGGTCGGGCAGGCCGTACGGCAGCAGTACGTGGCGACGCGGGAGCAGATCCACCCGGGCTCGTTCACGTCGTAGGCGCCCGCCCGCGCCCGCGCCCCAAAACCGAGTCGTAACGTCACAGGGACGCGGGCGATAGTAGGAGCCGTGCTCATAAGACTTCTCCGAACCCACCTGCGGCCGTATCGAAAACCCATCGCGCTGCTCGTCCTGCTGCAGTTCCTGCAGACCTGCGCGAGCCTCTACCTGCCGACCCTGAACGCCGACATCATCGACAACGGTGTCGTCAACGGGGACACCGGCTACATCCTGCGCTTCGGCGCCCTGATGGTCGGCGTCTCCGTCGTCCAGGTCCTCTGCAACATCGGGGCCGTGTACTACGGCGCGCGCACCGCCTCGGCGCTCGGCCGCGACGTGCGCGGCGCGGTCTTCGACCGGGTGCAGTCCTTCTCCGCCCGGGAGCTCGGCCACTTCGGCGCACCCTCGCTGATCACCCGTACGACCAACGACGTGCAGCAGGTCCAGATGCTGGTCCTGATGGCGTTCACCCTGATGGTCTCCGCGCCCATCATGTGCGTCGGCGGCATCGTGATGGCGCTCGGCCAGGACGTCCCCCTGTCGGGCGTGCTGCTCGCGGTGGTGCCGGTGCTCGGCGTCGCCGTCTCGCTGATCGTGCGGAAGATGCGGCCGCTCTTCCGGACCATGCAGACGCGCCTCGACACGGTGAACCGGGTGCTGCGCGAGCAGATCACCGGCAACCGGGTCATCCGCGCCTTCGTGAAGGACGGGTACGAGGAGGAGCGCTTCCGCGGGGCCAACGGCGAGCTCACCGACGTGTCGATGGCGACCGGGCGGCTCATGGCGCTGATGTTCCCGACGGTGATGACCGTCGTGAACGTCTCCAGCGTCGCCGTGGTCTGGTTCGGCGCGCACCGCATCGACAGCGGCGGGATGGAGATCGGCGCGCTGACCGCCTTCCTCGCCTATCTGATGCAGATCGTGATGGCCGTGATGATGGCCACCTTCATGTTCATGATGGTGCCGCGCGCCGAGGTCTGTGCCGAGCGCATCGAGGAGGTCCTCGGGACCGAGACGAGCGTCGTGCCGCCGGCCGAGCCGGTGACGAAGCTGCTCCGGCGCGGGCACCTGGAGGTCAGGGGCGCGGACTTCCGGTACCCGGGCGCGGAGGAGTCGGTCCTCAAGGACGTCGAGCTCGTCGCCCGCCCCGGTGAGACCACCGCGATCATCGGTTCGACGGGCAGCGGCAAGTCGACCCTCCTCGGGCTCGTGCCCCGGCTCTTCGACGCCACCGGCGGCGAGGTCCTCGTCGACGGCGTCGACGTGCGCGAGCTCGACCCGCAGCTGATGGCGAAGACCGTGGGGCTCGTCCCGCAGAAGCCGTACCTGTTCTCCGGGACGGTGGCGACGAACCTGCGGTACGGGAAGCCCGACGCGACCGACGAGGAGCTCTGGCACGCCCTGGAGGTCGCCCAGGCCAAGGACTTCGTGTCCAAGCTGGAGGGCGGCCTGAACGCCCCGATCGCGCAGGGCGGCACCAACGTCTCCGGCGGGCAGCGGCAGCGGCTCGCGATCGCGCGGACGCTCGTGCAGCGGCCGGAGATCTACCTGTTCGACGACTCCTTCTCCGCGCTCGACTACGAGACGGACGCCCTGCTCCGGGCCGCGCTGGCCCAGGAGACGGCGGACTCGACCGTGGTGATCGTCGCCCAGCGCGTGTCGACCATCCGCGACGCCGACCGGATCGTCGTCCTCGACGAGGGCCGGGTCGTGGGCACCGGACGGCACCGGGAGCTGATGGCGGACAACGAGACGTACCGGGAGATCGTGCTCTCCCAGCTGACCGAGGCGGAGGCAGCCTGATGGCCGGTCCTGGCGGACGCATGATGATGGGCCAGTCCGGTGAGCGGTCCATGGACTTCAAGGGCTCGGGAAAGCGGCTGCTCAAGCAGCTGGCGCCCGAGCGCGGCACGCTGTGGCTGATGCTGATCGCCGGCGTGCTGTCGGTGGCGGCCTCCGTGGTCGGGCCGAAGATCCTCGGCAAGGCGACGGACCTGATCTTCGCGGGTGTCATCGGGCAGAGCGCGGGGGAACACGCGCCCGCGGGCGCCACGAAGGCGCAGGTCCTGGAGAAGCTGCGCGCCGACGGCGACAGCGGCATGGCCGACATGCTGTCCGGGGTCGACTTCACCCCCGGCAAGGGCATCGACTTCGGCGCGGTCGGCGAGGTCCTGCTGGTGGTCCTCGCGGTCTACGTCGCGGCGGGCCTGCTCATGCTGGTCTCCACCCGCATGTCGATCAAGGTGATCAACCGGACGGTCTACCGGATGCGGGAGGACGTCCAGACGAAGCTGGCGCGGCTCCCCCTGTCGTACTTCGACAAGGCGAAGCGCGGCGAGGTGCTGTCCCGGGCGACCAACGACATCGACAACATCTCGCAGACACTCCAGCAGTCGATGGGCCAGCTGATCAACTCGCTGCTCACGATCGTCGGCGTGCTCGTGATGATGTTCTGGATCTCGCCGCTGCTCGCGGTGGTGGCGCTGGTGACGGTGCCGGTCTCGGTCTTCGTCGCGGCGAAGATCGGCAAGCGCTCGCAGCCGCACTTCGTGCAGCAGTGGAAGTCGACGGGCGCGCTCAACGCGCACATCGAGGAGATGTACACCGGGCACGGCCTGGTGAAGGTCTTCGGCCGGCAGGAGGAGTCCGCGAAGGACTTCCGCGAGCAGAACGAGGCACTGTACGAGGCCGGGTTCAAGGCGCAGTTCAACAGCGGTGTCATGCAGCCGGTGATGTTCTTCATCTCGAACATCAACTACGTCCTGGTGGCCGTCGTCGGCGGTCTGCGGGTGGCGACCGGCAGCCTGTCCATCGGTGACGTGCAGGCCTTCATCCAGTACTCGCGCCAGTTCTCCATGCCTCTGACGCAGGTCGCGTCGATGGCGAACCTGGTGCAGTCCGGTGTCGCCTCGGCGGAGCGGATCTTCGAACTCCTCGACGCCGAGGAGCAGGAGCCGGACGCACCGACGAGCGAGAAGCCGGTGGACCTCAAGGGCAAGGTGGCCCTGGAGGGCGTCTCCTTCCGCTACGAGGAGGACAAGCCGCTCATCGAGGACCTGTCGCTCACCGTCGACCCGGGCCAGACGGTCGCGATCGTCGGCCCGACCGGCGCCGGCAAGACGACCCTGGTGAACCTGCTCATGCGGTTCTACGAGGTGACGGACGGCCGGATCACCCTGGACGGGGTGGACGTCGCGAAGATGTCCCGCGAGGAGCTGCGCAAGGGCATCGGCATGGTCCTCCAGGACACCTGGCTCTTCGGCGGCACCATCGCGGACAACATCGCGTATGGCGCCACGCGCACGGTGACCCGGGAGGAGATCGAGGAGGCGGCGCGCGCCGCGCACGCCGACCGCTTCATCCGGACCCTGCCCGAGGGCTACGACACGGTGATCGAGGACGACGGGGCGGGGGTCAGCGCGGGCGAGAAGCAGCTGATCACCATCGCCCGGGCGTTCCTGTCCGACCCGGTGATCCTCGTCCTGGACGAGGCGACCAGCTCGGTCGACACCCGCACCGAGGTGCTCATCCAGAAGGCGATGGCCCGACTCGCCCACGGGCGCACGTCGTTCGTGATCGCGCACCGGCTCTCCACGATCCGGGACGCGGACGTGATCCTGGTGATGGAGAACGGCTCGATCGTCGAACAGGGCACGCACGAGGAGCTGTTGTCGTCCGGCGGGGCCTACGCCCGGCTGTACGCGGCGCAGTTCGCGCAGGCGGTCGCCGAGGTCGACTGACGCGTTCCGGCCCCGGGGGGTGTCCTGCCTGACGGCGGGGCGCCCCCTCGTCAGTCCAGGTAGCCCCTGAGCTGGTCGGCGTAGGCGTGGTCCCGCAGCTTGTTGAGGGTCTTGGACTCGATCTGGCGGATGCGTTCGCGCGTCACGCCGAAGATGCGTCCTATCTCCTCCAGGGTGCGGGGCCTTCCGTCGTCGAGGCCGTAGCGGAGCTGGACGACCTTCCGCTCGCGTTCGCCGAGGGTGGAGAGGACGTCCTCCAGGTGGCGGCGGAGCAGCAGGAAGGCCGCGGACTCGACGGGCGAGGCGGCGTCGCCGTCCTCGATGAGGTCGCCGAGGGCGACGTCCTCCTCCTCGCCGACGGGCGCGTGGAGCGAGACGGGTTCCTGGGCGAGCCGCAGCACCTCGCCGACCCGCTCGGGGGGCACGTCGAGCTGGGCGGCGACCTCTTCGGCGGTGGGTTCGTAGCCGCGTTCCTGGAGCATGCGGCGCTGGACGCGGATGACCCGGTTGATGAGTTCCACGACGTGCACGGGGACGCGGATGGTCCGGGCCTGGTCGGCGAGGGCCCGGGACATGGCCTGGCGGATCCACCAGGTGGCGTACGTGGAGAACTTGTAGCCGCGCGCGTAGTCGAACTTCTCTACGGCCCTGATGAGGCCGAG
Source organism: Streptomyces sp. NRRL B-24572 (assembly GCF_002156145.1). Classification (NCBI taxonomy): domain Bacteria; kingdom Bacillati; phylum Actinomycetota; class Actinomycetes; order Kitasatosporales; family Streptomycetaceae; genus Streptomyces; species Streptomyces sp. NRRL B-24572. Next base: position 8,590 of record NZ_MWIG01000252.1, read on the forward strand.
GTTCCCCTCCTGGACGAGGTCGAGCATGGTGAGGCCGCGGCCCACGTACCGCTTGGCGACGGAGACGACGAGGCGGAGGTTGGCCTCGATGAGCTTGCGCTTGGCGATCCGGCCGAGGACGACGAGCCGGTCCAGGTCGATCGCCAACTGTGTTTCCAGATCAGGGGTGTTGGCGAGTTTCTCCTCGGCGAACAGCCCGGCCTCGACGCGGCGGGCGAGGTCGACCTCCTCCTCGGCGGTGAGCAGCGGGATGCGGCCGATCTCGCGCAGGTACTGGCGGAAGAGGTCGGAGGAGGGGCCGTTGCCGCCGAGGTCGCCGGTGCGGCGGCGCTGGGGTGGGACCTCGGGAACTTCGGGGAGCTCGGTCTGCTCGTCCGGTTCGGCGGTCTGACTCGGCTGGATCTCGGTCTGCACGGCGGGCGACCTCCAGGAGGGGCGGAACGGCACCGTCACCCAGTGTGGGGTACGACACATCGCCGCCACGAGGGGCGTGCGGTGACTTTTTGAGACCGGGACGTGACCGAACGTGTGTCAGAGGGCGGCGGCGCCGTTGTTCCTCAGGGACTGCCCGTACTGGGTGAGCACCCACAGCTCGTTCTGCACGACGGCGAGCTGCTCGGGGTCGCCGTCGTGCAGAACGAG